>UQJA01000110.1 GCA_900541285.1 uncultured Collinsella sp. | reverse complement strand
CTCCAAACATGTCATTTTTTGTCGGTTTTGGAGGCTGACGTACATGTTTTGAGAGCAAGCGAGGCCGCACCGCGCAGCCTTTCCGATCGATTTCGGCACCCCACGCGCACGACGCGCCGAGGCTGCGCCATTACAATGGAGCGGATTCACCAAACGCAAAGGAGTCGCCATGCCCGCATGCCCGCTGGTCGATTGCCATACCCATACTTCGTTTTCGGACGGCCATGCCTCGTTTGAGGAGAACATCCGCGCCGCCGCGGCCGCCGGCTGCCGCGTCATGGTCTCGACTGACCACCTCACCCTGCCTGCCAGCATGGATGCTAACTGCGAGGTGCAGGTCGTCGAGGGCGACCTGCCGGCACATCGTCTGGCCTTTGAGGACGCCCGCAAACTCGCCGCGCAGATTGCGCCGGAACTCGAGCTTATCTATGGCTTTGAATGCGATTGGTACGAGGGCTGCGAGCCTTTGGTTGAGCGCTGGTCCCAGGGCGCCGTCGTGCGCCTGGGCAGTGTGCATTGGATTGGCAGCCCAGGCGATATCATGGCCGGCGCCGCGGGTACGGCGGGAACGGAAAACGTCGCTCGTCCCGATACGCCCGATTCGCGCTGCGGTTGGATCGACGATGATACCGACCTGCATGTTTGGGAAAACTTAGGCGTGCACGGCGTGTGGGAGCGCTATGTCGATGACTGGTGCCGCGCCTGCGAGAGCCCGCTCAACTTTGATGTGATGGCTCACCCCGACCTGGTCATGCGCTTTTCGAAAGAAGGCTTTGCGCCCGACTTTGACCCCGCACCGTTTTGGCAGCAGATGGCCGAGTGCGCGCACGATACGGGCCGCCGCATTGAGGTCTCGACCGCCGCACCGCGCAAGGGCCTCGACGACTACTACCCCGCGACCGGCCTTTTGCGCCGCTTTGCCCATGCCGAAGTGCCGATCACCTTTGGCTCGGACGCGCACCGCGCCTGCGATATCTGCTGGAACATCCGCGAGGCCCAGGCGCACGCCTACGACTGCGGTTATCGAACCTTCGACATCCCCCACCTCACCGGAGAATGGGAGTCCACGCCCCTCGCCTAAGACTAGTCGTTGGGAACGTTCTCAAATGACTAGTGGCGGCGGGCGTTGAGTTCGCCGGCCAGTTCGTCGAGAGTGATGCCGTAGCGCTCGAGCGTCACGAGCAGGTGGTAGACCAGGTCGCCGGCCTCGTAGCGAATGTGATCGTGGTCGTTATCCTTGCAGGCCATGATCACCTCGCTCGCCTCCTCGGCAAGCTTCTTGAGCAGCTCGTCCTCGACGTCGGTCAGCAGACGCGCGGTATAGCTCTCCTGCGGCGATGCATCACGACGACAGTGAATCACCTCGGCCAGACCCGTCAGCGTCTCGCCGATATTTCCATCCTGAACGTTTGCGGTGCGCACACCCATGGTTCAATCCTTTCCGGTTTGTTGAACGCCCAGCAGAGCGCCCGCCCTACGCGAGTTTCTTAAAGAAGCAGGTACGGTTGCCGGTATGGCAGGCCGGACCCGGCGAGTCGACCTTGACCAGCAGCGTATCGCTATCGCAGTCGGCCCAGAGCTCCTTGACCTCCTGCATATTGCCGCTCGTCGCTCCCTTATTCCAGAGCTCCTGACGGCTGCGGCTCCAAAACCACGTGGTACCGGTCTTGAGCGTCAGCCCCACCGACTCCTCGTTCATCCAAGCAACCATAAGCACCTCGCCGGTGTCATACTGCTGAACCACACAAGGAATCAACCCGCGGGCGTCGTATTTGAGCTCGGACGCAGTTGTCACTTGCTCCATTTAATAATCCAATCTCACGGGAATACCCTGCGACGCCATATACTCCTTCACCTGGCGAATGCTGAAGGTTCCAAAGTGAAAGACGCTCGCTGCCAACACGGCATCGGCCTCGCCCTCAATCACACCCTCGGCAAAATGCTCGAGCGTGCCCACGCCGCCGCTCGCAATCACCGGAATCGGCACCGCGCGGGCCACGGCGCGGGTGAGCGCCAGGTCAAAGCCGGCCTTGGTGCCGTCGCGATCCATACTGGTCAGCAGGATCTCGCCGGCACCGCGACGAGCCGCCTCCTCGGCCCACGACACCGCGTCGATACCCGTGGCGTTACGACCGCCCGCGGTAAAGACCTCCCACTTGTCGGCACCCGGCTCTCCGGGCAAACCGACGCGCTTGGCATCGATCGCCACGACCACGGCCTGGCTGCCAAACGCCGCGGCAGCCTGGCTAATCAACGACGGGTCGCGCACGGCCGCCGAGTTGAGCGACACCTTGTCGGCACCGGCGGCAACCATGGTGCGCATGCCCGCCAGGTCGCGAAAGCCGCCGCCCACGGTATAGGGAATGGCCAGTTCCTCGGCAGCATGCGCTGCCATCTCGATAGTCGTCGCGCGGTTATCGCTCGTGGCGGTAATGTCCAAGAAGACGACCTCGTCCGCACCCTCGCGGTCGTAGGCGCGCGCCAGCTCCACCGGATCGCCCGCATCGCGCAGGCTCACAAAGTTGACGCCCTTGACCACACGGCCGTCCTTGACGTCCAGGCAGGGAATCACACGTTTGGTAAGCATGGGCTACTCCTCCCCTCGGGCGGCGGCTAGCGCCTGTACCAGCGTAAAGTTGCCCTCGTAGAGCGCACGGCCGGTAATGGCGCCCTCGATGGCATCCTCGCCCACCGCGGCAAGCGCGCGGATATCGTCGAGCGTCGAGATACCACCCGAAGCCACGACGGGAAAGCCCGCGACCTCGGCCACATGGCGATACGCCGCCACATCGATGCCCGTCTGCATGCCATCGCGCGCGATGTCGGTATACACCAGATGCTTAAAGCCCAGCTCGGAAAGCTGCGCCACGGCATCGTCGAGTGCCACGCCCGCGCCGTCGCGCCAGCCGTTCACCTTGACCTGGCCGTCGCGAGCGGCGATGTCGGCCACGAGCAGCTCGCCAAAGCCTTGGGCCGCCACCTCGGCAAAACCCGGCTCGGTCACGAGCACCGTGCCTAGTGCGATGCGGCGCGCACCGTAGCCGGCCAACTCGTCGATGCGCGCGAGCGAGCGGACGCCGCCGCCCACGTCCACGAACAGACCGTCGACGCCGCAGATGGCCTCGATCGCCGCCGAATTGGCAGCGCATGCGTCCTCGTCCTCGCCAAAGGCGGCGGACAGGTCGACGACGTGCACCCAGCTTGCGCCCTGCTCGGCAAACGAGCGGGCGACGGCCACGGGGTCATCGGAATATACCTTGCAGCGGCTGCGGTCGCCGCGCTCGCCGCATCGGCTCCCCGCGCTCCAGGCGCACGACCTTGCCGCCGATCAGATCGATTGCGGGAAACAGGATCATCGGCCAGCCTCCTCGACGATGTTGACGAAGTTCTTAAGAATGCGCTGACCCAGCGCGGAGGATTTCTCAGGATGGAACTGGCAGCCCCACACGTTGCCATGGCGCACGATGCACGGGAAACTCCGCGTATAGTGCGTGCACGCCAGCACATCAGCGGCATCGGCGTCATCGGCCACCGCATAGCTGTGGGTGAAGTACATGTTGGCACCCTCGGCAAAATCGGCAAGCAGCGGATCGGCCGCACCGGCGGGCGTCATGTGCACCTGGTCCCAACCCACGTGCGGCACCTTCAGGCGGCTCGACTCCAGGCGCGTGCACGAGCCGCGCATAATACCCAGGCCATCGACCCAAGGACCGCCAGCCCGCTCGGAGGCGTTGCCGTCGGCGACCGCGCCCTCGTCCGCAGGCACGCCCTCGTTGCCGCGCTCAAAAAACAGCTGAAGGCCCAGGCAGATGCCGAGCAGCGGAGTCCCGGCGGCGACGGCATCGAGCACCGCGTCCGCCTCGCCGCTCTGGCGCATAAAGGCGATCGCGTCATAGAACGCGCCCACGCCCGGGATGACCAGGCCGTCGGCGCGGCGGATCTGCTCCGAATCGTCCGAAGTGCAGGCGGCGGCACCGGCGCGCGCAAGCCCGCGCGCAACGCTCGACAAGTTGCCCTTGTGGTAATCGACCACTACGATCTTCGGTTCGCCCACGCGACCCTCCTTTTCCCCATTCAAAACCTGCCAAAAAGGGACAGGTTACAGTGAGCCCTTGGTGCTGGGGATGCCCTGCACGCGGGAATCGAGCTCGCAGGCGTGGCGCATCGTGCGGCCCACGGCCTTAAAGGCGGCCTCGATAATGTGATGCGAGTTGCCACCCGCCAGTTCGCGCACGTGCAGCGTGAGCTTGGCATCGCGTGCGAAGGCATAGAAGAACTCAACGGCCAGCTCGGTATCAAAGCTGCCCACGCGCTCGGTCGGCACGGGCAGCTCGCAGTAGGCCTGGCCGCGACCCGAAATGTCCACGGCAGCCATCACGAGCGTCTCGTCCATGGCGATCGCCGCGTCGGCAAAGCGCGTAATGCCCGCCTTGTTGCCCAACGCTTGGCAAAACGCCTCGCCCAGCACGATGCCCGCATCCTCGACGGTGTGGTGCGCGTCGACCTCAACGTCGCCTACCGCATGCACCGTCAAATCAAACAGTCCATGGCGACCAAAGGCGTTGAGCATATGGTCGAAAAACGGCACTCCGGTCGAGATATCGCACACGCCACTTCCGTCCAGGTCGAGCTTGACGACAATGTCGGTCTCACCCGTCTTGCGGGTCACCTCGGCATAGCGGCCCATCTACATCTCCTCCTTCACCAGCGCGGCAAACGCGGCCAGCACCTCATCGTTTTCCTGCGGCGTGCCAACAGTGATGCGCAGGCAGTCCGCGAGCCCCGGCGCGTAGCTAAAGTCGCGCACCAAAATCGAATACTCGTCGCGCAGGCGCTCACGCACGCGCGTGGCATGCGGCGTGCGCACGAGCACAAAGTTCGCCGCGCTCGGCCATGCCTCCACAGGCAGGCCCTCGGCAGCCATCGCGCGCAGGGCACACAGCTCGCGCTCGCGCTCGGATGTGACCTGCGCCACCACGGGCGTGTACGCATCGCGGGCACGCACGCAGGCAAGCGCCGCCGCCTGGCTCAGCACATTGACCGAATAGATCTGGCGAATCGCCGCGAACACGTCGATGACCTCGGGCGCCGCAATCACATAGCCCAGACGCGTGCCGGCGGCGCCAAACGCCTTGGACAGCGTATGCAGAATCACCAGGTTGGGATGCTCGGCGATAAGGCCCTGCGCCGTGGTGGCCACGCCAAACGAATCGTCAGCAAACTCAACGTAGGCCTCGTCGACCATTACCATGCCGGGGCACGCATCGCACAGGGCCGCGACAAAGTCGAGCGGCGCCACGTCGCCCGTGGGGTTATTGGGCGAGGTCACGATGGCGAGGTTGCACTCGGGCGCTGCCGCGAGCACGGCTGCCTGGTCGAGCTCAAAGGTCGCGGGGTCGCGCCACACGTCGCGCACCTCGGTCTGGCAGAGCGACGCAAAGAACGCGTACTCGCTAAAGCACGGCGGGCAGTTGAGCAGGGTCCGCCCAGCGCCGCCAAACGCCAGCAGGTAGTTATAGAGCAGCTCGTCGCCGCCGTTGCCCACGCAGACATTCTCGCGCGTCACACCATGCCAAGCGGCAAGCTCGTCGCGCAGATCGTTGGACATGGGATCGGGATAGCGGTTGAGCGGTGTAGCGGCCAGGGCGGCGTCGACCGCCTCGCGCACGCCAGCCGGCACGGGATAGGTGTTCTCGTTGGCCGAAAGGTTGATGCGCGTGGGCGTAAAGTTGGGATCGTAGGGCTCAATGCCGGCCAAGTAGGGCTGGACGAGCTCCTTCATGCGCGGCGTGAGTTCGGACATATTAGGCCTCCTTGCCAGTCGCGCCGGCGCCATCAGCGCTTGCAGCCGCCAGGTCCACGCCCTCGGCAACCGTCGCCACGGCGTCGCCCGGCCAGGCAACCTTGGTCAGGTCGGCCGCGGCGAGCGACTCGGCGCTCACGGCATCCTCGCCCTGCTCCAACACGCGGCGGCGCAGCGCGGCGGAAAGCGCGTGTGCCCACAGCCCCTCGGCCTCGGCGAGGCGCTGCGTAGCGGGAGCGTCGGAGAGCAGGCCCTCGGGCGTATAGCAAATGACACTCGAGCGCTTAACGAACTCTTCGACCGAAAGCGGGTTGGAGAACATGGCCGTGCCGCCGGTCGGCAGCGTGTGGTTGGGGCCGGCAACATAATCGCCGAGCGGCTCGGAGCTCCAAGCGCCCACAAAGATGGCACCGGCGTTGCGAATACCGCCAAGCAGGCCCATCGCATCCTTGCAGTGCAGCTCCAGGTGCTCGGGCGCCACGGTGTTCACCGCCTCGACGGCAGCGGCCATGTCGGCGGCCACCACGATGGGGCCCTCGTTATCGAGAGA
>UQJA01000109.1 GCA_900541285.1 uncultured Collinsella sp. | reverse complement strand
CACCGTACCTATTGCGGCGAGGCCGCCGCCGCGCTTGCCGCCGCCGACACGCTGGCCGAGCTGCTCGATACGTTTGGTATTGAGCTCCCCGAGCCCAAGGTCGAGCTGCCGCTGGGTCTGCTGGGTGTTGCCGCCGGTCTGGTCGCCTACACGGGCGACGACGTGGACGAGGCTGCTGCCAAGATTCTCGAAGCCCGCGCCGAGGCCCGTGCCGCCAAGAACTGGGATCTGGCCGACGCCATCCGCGACCAGCTCAAGGACCTGGGCCTCACCATTGAGGATACGGCCGCTGGCACTCGTATTAAGACTCTCTAATCCCCGCGGGTTTCCCAAGCACCCGACCTTGCCGTTCAAACCGTCGCTCGCGTACCCAAGTACGCGTCGCTCCTCTTTCACGGCAATCTCGGGCACTTGGAAAACCCGTACCGACCGCTTGGGCTATTCGTCTTAAGCGGTCGTTTCTTTTGTCCCGTTTGAAAACTGTTTTTAAAGGAGGTCGCCTTATGGCCGACAATCGCAAACGTTCGCCGCGTGGCAAGCAGGCTGCTTCTGGCTCGCGTCCGATTCGCCGCAATGACCGTGCTGCCGCTCCCAAGGGTCAGCGCGACCGCTCCCAGGCTCAGGCTGCGCGTCCACAGCGCGACCGCAACCGCGACAACGTTCAGGCTCCCAAGGGCGAGTTTATCGAAGGTCGCCGTGCTGCTGCCGAGGCGCTGCGCACCGGTTTTCCCATCAAGTGCGCGCTCATTGCCGAGGGCGGGGAGCGCGATGCCGCCTTGTCGCGCCTGGTCGACGACCTCAACGCTGCGGGCGTCCGCATTAAGTATGTGCCGCGCGCGCAGCTCGACGCACTGTCGAGCCATGGCGCTCACCAGGGCATCGCGCTCGAGGTTGGCAACTTCCCTTACGCCGATGTCGCCGACATCCTCGACCGCGCGGGTGACGGACCGGCGCTCGTCGTCGTGCTCGACCATGTGACTGACGACGGCAACTTTGGTGCCATCGTGCGTTCCGCCGAGGTTGTGGGCGCGGCCGGCGTCATCATTGCCAACAAGCGCGCCGCCGGCGTGACCGTGGGCAGCTACAAGACTTCAGCCGGCGCCGTCATGCATCTGCCTATCGCGCAGGTGCCCAACATCGCCCGTGCGCTCGACGATCTTAAGGCCGCTGGCTTTTGGGTGGGCGGTGCCTCCGAGTACGCCGAAGGCAGTTGCTGGGATGCTCCCTTCGAGGGCCGCGTGGCGCTCGTCATGGGCTCCGAGGGCGACGGCATCTCGCGCCTGGTGCTCGAGAAATGCGACTTTTTGACCAAGCTTCCCCAGCGCGGCATGACCGAGAGCCTCAATGTTGCCCAGGCGACCACGGCGCTGTGCTTTGAGTGGCTGCGCCGCAACGCTGGCGAGCTCATGGGGGAGGAGTAGCGCATGTCCAAAAAGAACCGTGCCAAGTCCAAGGCCAAGCGCTTTGGCGAGGGTTCGGCCAAGCCGATTGTTTCGGCCGCGACCTATGGCGTGGGCGGCAATGCGTTTGCGCAGGCCATCGCCGACCCGGTCTCGACGGTGCACTCCAACAAGCCCGAGCTGCTGGTGGTCGACGGTTACAACGTGATCCACTGCACGCCGCGCTACGAAAAGCTCGTGTACGACCATTCTGACGATCCGTATTCCAGCGACGTTCACGATATGGCGCGCACGGCGCTCATTAATGACGTAGCTGCGTTTGCCCAGGGCCGCTACGAGGTTGTGATCGTATTTGACGGCGCGGGCAATATCTCCAGCGAGCGCCCCAACCTGCCGGCCCGCGGTGTGCGCATCGAGTTTTCGCCGACGGGCGTCTCTGCCGATACCGTGGTGCAGAAGCTCTGCATCGAGGCACGCGAGGAAGGCCGCGCGTGCTCCGTGGTATCGAGCGACGGCACGATCCAGGCCGTTGTCATGGGCAAGGGCGTCACGCGCATCTCGAGCCGTATGCTGGTGGACGAGATCAAACAGATCGATAACGACGTTCACGAGGCAGAGGAGGCCCCGCAGATCAAGATGACCCTGGGCAGTCGCCTGAGCCCCGATGCCCTGGCCAAGCTCAAGGCGTTGCGCGGACGGTAGGGGAGCATCTATAGAGACCGGTTACTCGATTGGTCAATCCGCTGGCCTGTAGTCAATGGGTTGTGGACTTGCCGCCGCCAAAACGAATAGTTTTTTGTTTTGGCGAACGGATAAAACTATTCGTTCTGGCGAATAGTTTTGAGATGTGGTCGGGTGAAGGGCCTGTTGCGCCTCGTCCGCAATTCCTTTATTCTTAACTGGCTTCGCGCGAAAGCGCCAAGTGTGCCAGTGTGGCGCAACGGTAGCGCAACTGATTTGTAATCAGTGGGTTGCAGGTTCGATTCCTGTCACTGGCTCCATGAAAGAAAAAGCAGGTCAGAGTGTGTTTTTCTCTGGCCTGCTTTCTTTTTATGACTGTCGTGTGCAATGGGCTGTGCAACGATGTGTGCAATAAAACGGGTTTTGGATCCTATATCGAATTATCAAAATTCATAGTTTCGCCATTATTATTGGTCGTGCCCGTCCATTTTCCGGGCGATTTTATCCATCTGATCGTTACTGATCCTTTTATCATTTTTGCGTCGAATACGCTGTTCGTGCGCTTTGCAGCAATAGCCATTTTTGTCACGAGCGTTGTTTCGCCCTTTGAAACGGTCTTCGTTCGCGTCTTCTTGCGTGACGTAGGCCCTCATTCTCTGCTGGCGGATTTTGTACGGTCGTCCGCATTCGCGGCAAGTGTTCCAGGAGAAATGGCTTTCAAGGGTTTCTAGTAGTTGTATCGCCCAAGCTCTTGTTAGGCTTCCGTAAATCGGGTTTTGGCCGTTTAAATTCCGGTTGACCATTCGACGTAAAGTTTGCTCTTGAATGAAGGTATGGGGTTCTGGCTGAGGGTTAATAGCGAGGTCGATGAATGTTGCCAGGGCAACTTCTATTGTCTTGAATTGATTGCTCACCCATATCTTGGTTCCTTCGTCCATTTCAAATGTTCCGGGTTTGGCTACTGCTAACTGGGGCTCAGACGCATCGACCATCTGGAGCGACATACGTAGCTGCGAAAATCTGTTTTCAATAATCTCCTTGTTTTGGGAGATACGTACTTGATGCAGAACATAGTCGTATGCACGGTCACCGTAAGCTGCTTTGCCTGTGAATAGAAGCGTAGCTAATTGCATGAATGCCATCGTTGTAACGAGATCGTCCAACAGTATGACCTGTTCCTTCTTGTATCTAATATCTTCGATTAAGTTTGCGACTTCTGTTCCCAGAGAGCGCCCCCTATCTTTGAAGTTATTAAACAAGGCGCACTCGGGGTTTAGGCTGATTTCAGAGCACCTTTCTGATGCATTCAATGCGTCGTACCAAATATCAAGACCATCTTGCTCCGGTTTATCGGAGAAGACGTCGTTTGAAGTGAAACGCTTTTCAACACGCTCTGATTGCCCCGCGTATGGGGTGACGGGAAGTCCGTACCGCTCGACGAATTGAATGATTTTCTTTGGATCCGTCAGATCTACGTCTAAAAGGGTCCCGGTGGAGAGGCCCGAGGGGATGCCGTAGGCCGTCGAATGGGGTTTACAGATAAGCGCGGGACGTTCCATTCCAAAAATATCTAAGTTTTTCTCTCGACATGAGGGCAACGTCCACGGTTTGATTTCGGCTGCTATAGGTGCTGGTACTTCGATTGTGGGGTGACTCATAGCTCTCTCCTTAGTGCTGTCAACCGAATTTCACGTTCCATTCGTAGCGTATATACGACAACATCCTTTGTAAAGCGTAGTGTGGAATTGCATTCAAACTAAACGAAAGGAGTCTAAATGAACGGTATGGATTCGCAGAAACGAGACGCGATCGCGCGTAAAGCGTGGTGCCAGGCAATCGTCAAGCTGCCATCCGCATACGCCACCTCGCGAGATATCGCCAAGTTGCTGAATGTCTGTAAGACCAAGGCCATTCAGATTCTTAAGGCGGCCGGCGGCGTGAAGATTGCCGGCGTCTGGCGCGTGGACAAGGCCGATTTGATCTTATACCTGGCCTCTATGGAAAAAAGCAACGATGTGCTCTAAGACAATCGCCGAGGCCTTGGTAGATGCGTTGCCCGTCGACGGTACGCGCGGTTGCGCTGCGCACGCCGTCGGCGCGTGCCGTGCAACCGAGCGTACCGTCGACCGTGGCGACACTGCAACTAACTCAAGCGAGGAGGACCGGATGGACGTGACGAACAATATGAATGTTGATCCATCCTCGATATCAAGACGGTCATTAGTGCTGAGGAGTACAAGCAACTGGTGGGTAAACACGACGTTTAAGTTAGATATCTGAGATGGGATGCTTTGACGTTGCACTGGTCGACCATTGCGTACCTTAATGTGGTATCTATTATTATGGCCAAGGAGCACCAGGACTTGTTCGATGGGCATGCCTTTGTCGATTGCCTTTGTGGCAAGCGTTCTTCTGAACTTATGAGAGTGACCCTTCCTAAATCAAGCTCGCGCTCCAGTTTCTAAGCAACGCCTCGACGCCGCCAATTTACAGTCTCTCGTGCGGCGCCTTGCTCGACACGAAGAGGGCTTCCGGGCTGCCCATTCGGGTAGACAGGTAATTCTAAATATGGACTTTAGTCTTTGCATCAAAATAGACGATGCGGTTCTTATTGCCCTTGCCGTGTATGATGCACTCCCGATTGATGGTGTCGATGGAGTTCCTGTCCAACGAGACGAGTTCGCCTACGCGCATGCCGGTAGAGCGCAACAGGTCGATCAGGGCAAGGTTTCAGGGCAACCCGCAGTTATCGCAAAGAATCTCGCGACTTTGTCGCCATACGTTTCCCTTATGAGTTGCGGAGCCTTGACTCTTTTAATGCGTTTGACCGGGCTTTTGATGATATGGTCTTCGTCTTCGAGCCATGAGTAGAAGCTTGAGATGATTCTTCGGACGTTATCAACGGTGACGTGAGTGACGCCGGCTTTTTGCTGATAGTTGGAAAAATAGGACCTAATTTCTTCGGTTTCCAAGTCACAAGCTGGCGCATCGAACGATTCAAGCATTTTTTTGATGGTGGCTTCGTAGTAGAAGATGCTCCTATCCGAGCAGCCTTCGAGGCGTTTTGCAAATAGAAATAGATCTAGGAATGATTCGCTTTCAAACTCGCCGCCGTCTTCGGCTAGCTGGCTTTCATCGAAAGGGCAGTGCGATAAAACTATTTCGAGCTGCCGGCGTCCGCCGTGAATCGGCCACGGCTCCGCGGCCGGGTGGCACCTCCGCTACGCCGCGTCAAGGGGGCCCATGAGACCCCGCACAAACCTCCGCTCCGCTCCGGTTGGTGGAGGCCGTCATGGACCTCCCTTGACCCGTCTTCGCTCCGGTGCGGCTTTGCAGGGAGCAAAGCCGACGACGACGCGCGGCGTCGCCATTCGGCTTTGCCCGCAGGGGCGAGATGTTGAGGGCAGGGTGCCCGGAACGGAGGAAGACATGCAGCAGCTGATGACGAGGGAGATTGCGGAGGGGCTGCCGGTGCTCTACGAGCAGGACGGGGCGGAGGACCCCGTCGTCTACATCCATTACTTCTCGTGTGTGAGCGGATGGGACTGGTGGCTGCTCGAGTTTGACGGCACGGACGAGGCGTTCGGCCTCGTCGAGGGCTACGACGACGAGTTCGGCTACTTCAGCATCAAGGAGATGGCCGAGCTGAACCGCCAGATGGGGTTCGCCGCCGTCGAGCGCGACGAGCACTTCTCCCCGAGGCCGCTCAGCGCCGTTAGGAGGAGGTAGCCGCATGGTCACGGTCGAGTTCGACTCCATGGGCGAGGCGGTCCGCCTCGCCCTCGTGGCCGATGAGTACGTGGGCGGCGGCCTGGCCGTCCTCCTCCTCGACGCCACGGACCCGCGCTCCGAGGGCTACATGGCCGAGCGGGGCGTGCTCACGGCGAACGTGCCGGCGGCGGCCGAGTGGTGCCGCGGACGCGGCGACATCGCCATCGACGCCGACGTGCCCGCGGCGCTCCTCGAGGCGCTCGAGGCGCTCGAGGCCGCCGGCTTGCTCCGCATGACCGGCCGCTCGGCGAGGGCGAGGCCTCGGCGGCGCCGGGGAGGCCCCGCTCCCCGCTAGCCACGGTCGCTGGGCACGCCCTCGACGGCATGGGCGGCCTGCCCGAGACCCTCGAGGAGGCGCTCGGCTCGACGGTCGTCGTCGAGTACGAGTCGGGCGGCGACGGCGGCGCGTTCGAGGTGGGGACCGCGCCGTCGGGCTCACCCGAGCTCGGGCGCCTCATCGCCGCCGCGAGGTCCGAGGCCGACGCGTTGGCGGGCGTCGGCGGATGGG
>UQJA01000108.1 GCA_900541285.1 uncultured Collinsella sp. | reverse complement strand
AAGCCAAACGGTTTTCGAGACCGCCGCATTCAACCACTCTGCCACCCCTCCGCGTGGGGTAAAAACAAAGCAGGCTCGAAGGCCTGCTTTGGAATTAACTGGCGGAGAGTCAGGGATTTGAACCCTGGAGACGCTTTTGACGCCTACACGATTTCCAATCGTGCTCCTTCGGCCACTCGGACAACTCTCCGTTAAATGCGAAAGTCAGTATACACGAGGAATCGCAAAGTGCAAACAGAAAAGTTGGCATTTTTTAAAACGCTTGGCCGCGCTTGGCGTTGCAGTGGGGTTTGAGGTGCCAAAAAACGGCTTCCGACCAGCGTTGTTGATCAACTCAATTGTTCAAAAGGGGTATTCATAAGCGACTTGGCAATGAATTTAAAAATCTTTGGGTGGTGCTGTGGACCACTGGTATGCATTTTGCGACCACAGCCTTGTGCCCGTTGACCTGCGGCTTGGCTCAGCTTGTCCCCACGGCACCGTATCTTGTCCACAGATCTGTCAAGCTTTTGGTCGGCATTTGGTTGGAATGCGCATGAAACGTGGTGTGAGTATGGACATATGTGGAGGTCATGAGGTTGTAGCTGCATATTCTTGCAGCCTGGGAGGTTGAAAGATATTATTACCAAGTCTTTTCCTGCTTCAGGCGCACCTTCACGACCTGAAGCCACATTTGCCCAGAGGAGGTGACAATATGAAGGCTTATGAACTGCTGTTCTTTGTTGACCCGTCGCTCGACCCCGAGACTCGTCTCGCTGTTATGAAGCGTATCGATACCACGATCGCTGAGGGCGCTGGCAAGGTCGACTCCGTTGACGAGTGGGGCAAGCGCAAGCTCGCCTACGAGATCAACGACCTCACCGATGGTGACTACACCCTCATCAACTTCCACGCAGATCCTACCCAGATCGCCGAGCTTGATCGCGTCCTGCGCATCACCGACGCTGTGGTCCGCCACATGATCGTCCGTCGCGACGACCAGGAGTAAGACTGTCGTTTTGGACTGGGCTTGTGCCCCAAGAGGAAGTAGTGAGTTATGAGCATCAATCGAGTGAACATCACCGGTAACCTCACCCGCGATCCCGAGCTGCGCGCCACCGCCGGCGGAACCCAGGTTCTGTCCTTTGGCGTCGCCGTGAACGATCGTCGCCGCAACGCGCAGACTGGCGAGTGGGAGGACTATCCCAACTTTGTCGACTGCACCATGTTCGGCACCCGCGCCGAGGCCGTGAGCCGTTTCCTGGCAAAGGGAAACAAGGTCGCGATCGAGGGCAAGCTGCGCTACAGCTCTTGGGAGCGCGACGGCCAGCGCCGGAGCAAGCTTGAGGTCATCGTCGATGAGATCGAGTTTATGAGCTCCCGTGGTGGCCAGGGTGGCTACGATCAGGGCGGTTACGCCCCCGCAGCTCCCGCGCCCGCAGCACGTCCTGCCGCACCGGTGGCTACGCCGCCCGCGGTCGACGTCTACGATGAGGACATCCCGTTCTAAGGGTTGTTCACCTATTTTTGAGTGAGAGGCGGCTTCGGTTCGCCGAAGTTGCCAAATGAAAGGTATTTTGACATGGCTAATGATTTTTCTGCACGTCAGCCGCGTCGTAAGTACTGCCAGTTCTGCAAGGAGAACACTGAGTTCATCGACTATAAGGACACTCAGCTTCTCCGTAAGTACATGACCGACCGTGGCAAGATCAAGCCCCGTCGCGTCACTGGCGCTTGCACGCAGCATCAGCATGACATCGCCAACGCCATCAAGCGCGCCCGCGAGATGGCTCTCCTGCCGTACACCGTCCCCGTGGTTTCCTCTCGTGGCAACCGCGACCGCGGCTAAGAAGGGAGACGCATCATGAAGGTTATTCTTCTCGATGAGATCAAGGGCAAGGGCGGCGAGGGTGACGTCGTAGAGGTCGCTCAGGGTTACGCTGAGAACTTCCTGTTCCCCAAGAAGCTCGCTGTTGCCGCCACCAAGGGCAACCTCAAGCAGCTTGACGAGCGTCGCAACAACATCGCCAAGCGCGAGGCCGTCCGTCTGGCTACCGCCAACGAAACCAAGGCTGCCTTCGAGGGCAAGACGGTCACCGTTGACGTCAAGGTCGGCGACGAGGGCATCCTCTTTGGCTCCGTTACCGCCGCTATGATCGCTGACGCCATCAAGGCTCAGCTCGGTATGGACATCGACCGCAAGCGCGTCGAGCTCGGTAAGCCCATCAAGGTTGCCGGTGCCCACACCGTTGCCATCTCGCTGTACCGCGAGATCAAGGCCGAGGTTGTCGTTCTCGTCGGCGTTACCGCCGAGGAGCTCGCTGCCGAGGCTGAGGTCGAGGAGGCCGCTGAGGTCGCCGAGGCCGAGACCGCCGAGGTCGAGACTGAGGCTGCTGCCGAGTAGCATTTGCTGCAACGCAACAATCTTGTTCTAAGAAGGGCGCTCTGGGAAACCAGGGCGCCCTTTTGTTTTTTGCGCTGAGTGGGTGTCATGGTGAACGTTGCGTCGAAGTCCTATATACAGGACCGTTCATCCGTTTGGTTCGGTGATGATTGGCGGCGCGCGGCGCGTTTTGGGACCGTGGCTGATACTATGGATGCTCGCAAGCGATATGAATGAGGATGCTCATGGCATATGACGATAGGGAGACCGGGCTGACGGTTGAGGACCGCGGCTCAAAGTTGGGTCTTCCCCAAAACCAAGATGCAGAGGCCAATGTACTGGCCGCTATGCTGCTATCGCCCGAGGTGGTCGAAGAGGCCCAGGTCGAGCTGCAGCCCGATGACTTCTACCGGCCCATTCATAAGACCATCTATACCGCGATGGTCGATATGTACAACAGCCGCATTCCCATCGACTCCATCTCGCTGATCGATTACCTGCGAAGCATCAACAAACTCGATGCCGTGGGCGGCGAAGCGTACATTTTGGAGTTGATGGGTCAGACCCTGTCGCTCGTCAACTGGCAGCACCATGCCGCCATCGTTCGTCGCGATTCGATGCTGCGCGAGCTGATCGGCGCCACCAACGAGATCAACGCGCTGGCCTATAACGCCCCTACCGACACCAAAGAGGTCGTGGAGCTGGCCGAGAGCAAGCTGCTCAAGGTTACGGCGCGCGAGGTCAAGTCGAGCTACAAGACGCTGACCGAGTTTATGGTCGAGGCCTATAACGAGGCCGAGGAAGTGTGCCAGGCCGGTGGTCAGGCGGCGGGCGTGCCCACCGGCTTTCCGTCACTCGACCGTATGCTCATGGGTTTCCGTGAGGGTCAGCTCATCATTATCGGCGCCCGCCCTGCTGTAGGTAAGACGTCGTTCGCTCTGAACCTGGCACTTAACGCTGCCGCTGCTGGTTATACCGTCGGCTTCTTCTCGCTGGAGATGTCGGGCAAGGAAATTGCCCAGCGTCTGATTTGCGCCTACGCCATGATCTCGATCAGTGACTTCCGCATGGGCCGCATTAGCCCCGAGCAGTGGGCCAATATCAACGAGGCCACGCAGACCTTGTCCAAGCTCGATATTCTGATTGACGATACGCCCGGCACCACAGTGACCGAGATTCGCGCCAAGAGCCGCCGCATGCTCCATAACAAGGAGAAGGCAATCATCATCCTGGACTACCTGCAGCTGGTGAGTCCTCCGCCGGGACGCCGCTCCGAGAGTCGTACCGTCGAGGTTTCGGAGATGTCGCGTGGTCTTAAGATCATGGCCAAGGAGCTCAAGATCCCGCTCATCGCGCTGTCGCAGCTCTCGCGTCAGGTCGAATCCCGTACCGGCAAGCGCCCGCAGCTTTCCGACCTTCGTGAATCGGGCTCCATCGAGCAGGACGCCGATATCGTCATGTTCTTGGACCGCTCCGCCGACGAGGCCGAAGCCTCGCGCGACGATCGACCCGACGAGGGCGTTACGCGTATCGTCGTGGCCAAGAACCGTTCGGGCCCGATCGGCGACGTCGACCTGATGTTCCTGCCGGCATCCACCAAGTTCTATGAGCTTGATGGGGCACATGCCGAGGAGTAGGACAGGCGCCCGTTGCACGGGTATACTGGGAATGTTTTGTGCTTCTGCGTGCCGGCGTGGCGCGTAGACAGTCCATGAATGTAAGGAGTAAACATGCCGTCAACCGTTTTGGTCGGTGCCCAGTGGGGCGATGAGGGCAAGGGTAAGATTTGCGATCTGGTCGCCGGCGACTTCGATGCCGTCGTGCGCTACTCGGGCGGCAACAACGCCGGTCACACCATCGTCGTCAACGGCAAGAAGTACGGCCTGCACCAGGTGCCCTCCGGCATCATGTATTCCGACCACGTGTCGGTGATCGGTAACGGCTGCGTCGTCAACCCCAAGGTTGTTCTTGAGGAGATCGACATGTTCGAGGCCGACGGCATCACCACCAAGAACCTCAAGATTAGCGGCAACGCGCATGTCATCATGCCGTACCACATTGATCTGGATGGCGCCTTTGAGCAGAAACTCGGCAAGAAGAACATCGGTACCACCAAGCGCGGCATCGGTCCGTGCTATCAGGACAAGATGGCCCGCATTGGTCTGCGCATGCAGGACATGCTGGACGAGACGCTGTTCCGCGACAAGCTGGAGACCGCTCTTGCCCGCGTGAACCCCGAGCTCGAGCTCATCTACAACCTGCCCACCTACACCGTGGACCAGATTTGCGACGAGTACCTGCCGATGGCCGAGCGCCTGCGCCCCTACATCACCGAGACGAGCCTGCTGCTCAACAACATGATCGATGAGGGCAAGAACCTGCTGTTTGAGGGCGCCCAGGCGACGCTGCTCGACATCGACCACGGCACCTATCCGTACGTGACGTCTTCCAACTGCACCGCCGGCGGCGCCATCACCGGCTCCGGCGTCGGTATGAAGAATGTCGACCGCGTGCTGGGCGTCATGAAGGCCTATATCACCCGCGTCGGTTCGGGCCCCATGCCCACCGAGCTTTCCTATGAGTCCGAGGCTGGCCACACGCTGACCGAGGAGGGCTATGAGTACGGCGTGACCACCGGTCGCCGTCGTCGTTGCGGCTGGTTTGACGGCCCTATCGCCAACTATGCCTCGCGCGTCAACGGCCTCACCGACATCGCCGTGACCAAGCTCGACGTGCTTTCGGCCTTCGACACCATCAAGGTGTGCGTGGCCTACGACGTCGATGGCGAGCGTTACACGAGCGTGCCCGAACACCAGGTGCGCTTTGAGCATGCCAAGCCCATCTACGAGGAGCTCCCTGGCTGGAAGTGCGATATCACCGGTTGCCGCAGCTTTGACGAGCTGCCGCAGGAGGCTCAGGACTACGTGGCGTTTATTGAGGATCTGGCACACACCCGCGTGACGTTCATTGGCGTTGGCGCTGGTCGCGAGCAGATCATCAACCGATTCTGGAAGTAATCGGGACTATTTGGTTATTGCGATATACCCCTTTGCAGCCCGGACGGGCGGCCGAGGGGTATATTTGCTTGCAAAGGGCTCGCGCGGAGCGGGCCATTCATCCATAGAGGAGGCACCCTTGAAGGCGGACACTCAAACCATCGACATCCTGTTGTTGGGCAGCGGCGGCCGCGAGCATGCTCTGGCAGCCAAGCTCGCAGCATCACCGCGCGCCGGCAAGCTCTACATCGCGCCGGGTAACGGCGGCACCGCGAGCTGCGGCGAGAACGTGGTTCTCGACGACTGCGATCCTGCGGCCGTGGCGGCGTTTGCTCAGAGCCACGGATGCGGACTCGTGGTAATTGGCCCCGAGGCTCCGCTCGTGGCGGGCGTGGCCGACGCCGTGCGCGCGGCGGGTATTCCCTGCTTTGGCCCGGGTGCCGAGGGCGCCCAGATGGAGGGCTCCAAGCTGTTCTCCAAGCAGCTCATGGAGCGTGCGGGCATTCCGACGGCAGCTTATGGTTCGTTTACCGACGAGGCTTCGGCTCTCGCCTACGTGCGCGAGCAGGGCGCCCCGCTGGTCGTCAAGGCCGACGGCCTTGCCGCGGGCAAGGGCGTTATCGTGGCGACCGAACTTGAGCAGGCCGAGGAGGCCGTGCGCGAGTGCTTTGGCGGCACCTTTGGCGATGCCGGCAACACCGTGGTTATCGAGGAGATGCTCGTTGGTCCCGAGTGCTCGCTGCTGGCCTTTACCGACGGCAAGACCGTGCGCCCCATGGCCACCTCGCAGGACCACAAGCGCGCGCTCGACGGTGACAAAGGCCCCAATACCGGCGGCATGGGCGCGGTCGCGCCGAACGCGTACTATACAAAGGAAATTGCGGCGGAGTGCATGGAGAATATTTTCCTGCCGACGATCCGCGCGATGCGCGCCGAGGGCCGCCCCTTCCGCGGCTGCCTCTATTTCGGGCTGATGCTCACCAAGAGCGGCCCGAAGGTCGTGGAGTACAACTGCCGCTTCGGCGACCCCGAAACGCAGG
>UQJA01000107.1 GCA_900541285.1 uncultured Collinsella sp. | reverse complement strand
TCGAGGTAGCCGACGACGGCGACGGTTTGGACGGGCAGCTTGGCGACGGCGCTAAAGTAGAGCAGGCAACCAATGCCGGTGTTGACGACGCCGAGCATAGCGACGGCGCGCCAATCAATACTGGCGGCGACGCCGGCGGACAGGAACGAGGGAGCGCCCTGCGTGATGAGCGTGAGGACCAGTGCGGTCACAAAGGCGGCGCTCACCTGGAGCGCGGAGTTCTCGAGACCCTCGATGTGCGGCGCACCCTTGCTGGCGATGACCATCAGCGCATAGCAAAATGCCGAGGCGATGCCGCAGACGATGCCCGCTATGGGCATGTTGCCGCCTAAACCTTGCGCTGCAATGAGAAAAGCGCCGCAGGCGACGGCGATAAACCCGGCGATTTTGCCACCGGTCAGCTTTTCGCCAAAGATGAGCGGGGAGAGCGCCATGACAATGATAGGGCCGCAGTAGTACAGCAGTGAGGATATGCCGACGCCGATCGTCTGGTAGGCGCGGAACAGAAAAATCCAGCTAGCGCCCAGCGCGGCTCCCGAAAGGAGGAGGGCTGCGGCTTCGCGGGGGCGAGACGGCGCCTGCAACTTATGGCGTTGGGTGATGGCGAGGACGGTGACAAGCGAAAGTGCGCCCAAAAACGTGCGTAGTAGCACGATATCGGAGCTCGGCAGCGCGATGGCAGCGGCGATGATGCCGTTGGAACCAAACAGTAGCAATGCTGCTAAGTACGTAAACAGTCCGTTGTTCATGCGCTGACATCCCCTCTATATCCGAGCATGTTCACTATGGGTGAACTGGCTTTAGAAGAAAAGCGAATATAATGCATGGCAAACATGACAAAAACTCATGCAAAGGTGGAGACGTGCCGTGGAGACCAATATCCAAAAGACGCAAGTGCTGCTCGAGACGGTGCGTGCCGGCAGCTTTACGCGTGCTGCAGAGCGGTTGAGCTATTCGCAGTCGGGCGTGAGCCGTATGGTGGCCGATCTCGAGGCCGACTGGGGCTTTAAAGTGCTCGATCGCAGCCGCGAGGGCGTAGTGCTTTCTGCCGACGGGCGGCAGGTCATGCCGGCGGTCGAGGCGTTATGCGAAGAATTTGGCCGTCTGCAGCGACGCGTGGACGAGATGCGAGGGCTCATGCGTGGCAAGATCTGTATCGGTACGTTTTCGAGTGTGGCGACCCATGTGTTGCCGCCGGTGATCGCGCGGTTTCGCGCCGATCACCCGGATGTCGATTACGAGCTGCTGATGGGTGATTACTCAGAGATTGAGCAATGGGTGGCGGAAGGCCGCTGCGACCTGGGCTTTATCCCGCGCGAGCCACGCGGCACCGGCATGGCGTCGCGGCCGTTGGTGCAAGACGAGCTGATGGCCGTGGTGCCAGCGGACTCCTCGCTTGCCACCGCGGAGGTCGTTTCCCTTGCCGATTTGGCAAACGAGCAGTTTATTCTGCTGGAACGCGGTAGCGACGACGAGATTACGCCGCTGTTTCGCCGCGCGGGCCTGGCGGTGCGTTCTAAGCTGTCGACCTGGGATGACTATGCGATTATGGCTATGGTCGAGGACGGCCTGGGCGTGAGCATTCTTCCGGCGCTCATCTTGCGGCGCTGTCAGTTCGATGTCGCCGTGCGCCCGCTCGAGGGACGTCCTCATCGGCAGATCAACGCGATATATCGCACGGCCGATGTTTCGCTTGCTACCGCCCGTTTCCTCGAATACCTCTAAACGTGTGCGCGTCATTGTCCGCTTTGGGCAAATCTCAGAGTCCGGTGCATTTTCTTATGAAATTGAACTTTCGAATGAGGTGCCGCGTTATACTGCTGCCTAAATTGAACCTTGGTTCAATTCGTGTTCTATAAATTGAACTTTGCCAGCAAGGAGGTTCTAGTGGCCCAAGAGACGTTTAGCGATCGCCTGCGACAGACTATGTCCGATCGCGACGTTCGCCAGTCGGACGTGATCCGCGCATCGGAGATGCTCGGCAAAAAACTCGGCAAGAGTCAGATGAGCCAATATGTGAGCGGCAAGACGATCCCGCGGCGCGATGTGGCCGAGCTGCTCGCCCGCATTTTGGAGGTCGATGTTACCTGGCTGCTTGCCGGTAGCGCCGATCAAGGCGAGGCATCATCGCCCCGTAACGTTTCCAAGTCCGAACCCCATCCCTCAGCTCAAATTCCAAGGAGCACCACCATGCGTACTTTTTCTAAATCCACCAAGCTCGATAACGTCCTGTATGACGTGCGCGGTCCCGTCGTCGACGAGGCTGCCCGTATGGAGGACGAGGGCGAGCGTATTCTCAAGCTCAACATCGGCAACCCCGCGCCCTTCGGTTTTCGCACGCCCGATGAGGTCATTAAGGATATGCGCCAGCAGCTGCCCGACTGCGAAGGCTATTCCAACTCGCGCGGCCTGTTCTCTGCGCGCAAGGCGATTATGCAGTACTCGCAGATCAAGGGCCTGCCCAATGTTCAGATGGAGCACATCTACACGGGCAACGGCGTGTCCGAGCTCATTCAGCTTTCGATGAACGCGCTGCTCGACAATGGCGACGAGATTCTGATCCCCAGCCCCGACTATCCGCTCTGGACGGCGTGCGCAACCCTTGCCGGCGGCCATCCTGTGCACTATCTGTGCGACGAGCAGGCCGATTGGTATCCCGACCTGGAGGATATGGAGTCCAAGATCACGAGCGCGACCAAGGCCCTCGTCATCATCAACCCCAACAACCCCACGGGCTCGGTCTACCCGCGCGAGGTGCTCGAGGGCATCGTCGAGGTTGCGCGCAGGCACCAGCTCATGATCTTTGCCGATGAGATCTACGACCGTCTGTGCATGGACGGCTACGAGCACGTCTCGATTGCCTCGCTCGCTCCCGATCTGCCCTGCGTCACCTTTAGCGGCCTTTCCAAGTCGCACATGATTGCGGGCTATCGTATTGGCTGGATGGTGCTTTCGGGCAATCAGCGCTGCATGAGCGACTTCATCATGGGCATCAACATGCTCTCCAACATGCGCCTGTGCTCCAACGTGCCGGCTCAGTCGATCGTCCAGACGGCGCTCGGCGGCCATCAGTCGGTTAACGACTACATCCGTCCCGGCGGCCGTGTCTACGAGCAGCGCAACTTTGTGTATGAGGCGCTCAACAAGATCGACGGCATCTCGGTGGTCAAGCCGCGCGCGGCGTTCTACATCTTCCCCAAGATGGATGTGAAGAAGTTCAACATCACCGATGACGAGCAGTTTGCTCTCGACCTGCTGCACGAGAAGAAGATCCTGATCACGCGCGGCGGCGGCTTTAACTGGGCCGAGCCCGACCACTTCCGCATCGTGTACCTGCCGCGCATGGAAGTGCTCAAAGAGTCCCTCGAAGACCTCGCCGACTTCTTTGATCACTACCGCCAGAGCTAGTGGGATAGAAGCTCCGCACTATGAAAAGCTCCCTGCAGTTGTTTTGCTGTAGGGAGCTTTCTTGAATCGGCGGAACTAGATCACGATCCCGTTGCAGTGGTCGATTTCGTGCTGGATGATCTCGGCGGTGTAGCCCGAGAAGTTTTTGATGCGGTGGACGAAGTTCTCGTCCAAATACTCAACCTTAATGCGGCGATAGCGGGTACAGGGACGCTCGCCGATCAGCGAGAGACATCCTTCGCTCGTCTGATAGGCATTGACCTGCTCAAGAATTTGAGGGTTGTACATCAGGAGTGTCCTGTTGCCGTCCTTTACGCAGATGATGCGTTTGCGCACGCCGATCATGTTGGCGGCGAGGCCCACGCACTCGCGCTCATGCTCGTGGAGTGTATCCAGGAGATCCTGCCCGGTTGCGGCATCGTCGGGTCCCGCGTCTTCGGAAGGCAGACGCAAAAAGAACTCGGACTTCATGATGGGTTTAATCATGGCGGGCTCCTCATGTCTTATGCTTTCGTGGACTTTTAATAATAGCGCGGAAGGAAAGCTGTGCGTCCGCGTTACAATCTTTCGACGTTGGACCATGTTGCCAGATTCGTCGTGTACGGCGTCTGGCGTAAGTCTAGGGCTCATTTTCGCCCTGGACTGTTCCTCTGGGGCGATGCGACTGTCGTTCCAAGAGGAAGGAAATGCATGGGGAGCAAATCTCAGCAACAAGTTCAAGTAACGCCATCGGCCACTGCGGCGATTCTCGTCGTAATGTATATTGCAGCCTTTGTTGCCGCGTTTAACGAGAACATCATTAACGTGGCGTTGCACGACATTATGGCAGCCTTTTCGGTGAGTGCCACCACGGCACAGTGGCTCGTCTCGGGCTACATGATCGTGACGTCGATCTTTACGGCCATCATGGCCTTCCTGTCCGGCCGTTTCTCGACGCGTAAACTGCTGTTTTTCGCATGCGGATGCATGGTCGCCGGCGAAATCCTGTGCCTGGTCGCTCCGTCGTTTAGCGTTTTGCTGCCAAGCCGTATTTTGCAGGCTGCGGGATCGGGCATCTTGTTCCCGCTCATGATGAACGTGGTGTTGTCTTGCGCCCCGCGCGAGAAGCTCGGTCTGTATCTGAGCCTGGGCGGTGCCTGCATTACGCTGGGGCCGGCGTTTGGACCTGTGATCAGCGGTCTTATGTGCACGTTGTTTGGCTGGAGGGCGGTGTTCGTAGTGCCGCTGGTGGGCGGCATTGTGGTCGCTGCGGCGGGCGTAAAGCTTGTTCAGAATGTCGGAGAGCGCTCGAACGCCACGCTTGATATTCTGTCGGTTGTTTTGCTCGCTGCCGGCATTACGGCATTTGTGTATTCCGTAGGCGAGTTCTCGACCAATCTGATTGCCGGCATCGTGACGCTCTTCGCCGCCCTTGTGCTGCTCGGCCTGTTTGCGGCCCGCCAGCTCAAACTTGAGCATCCGGTGCTTAACGTGCGTCCCATGGCGAGCGTTCGCTTTTGGCCTGCGTGCCTGCTTGTGGTGGTGTCGATGATGACGACGTTCTCGATGAGTGTTTTGTTGCCGCTCTATTTTGAAGGTGCCTACGGCATGACCGCACTTGTTGCGGGCCTGCTCATTTTGCCGGCGATTGCCTGCAACGCCGTGACCTCGATTGTGGGCGGACGCGTGATGGACGCCCGTGGCGCATGGCCGCTGTTGCCGGTCGGCTTTGCCCTGATTGCCGTGGGGCAGACTGCAATCTCGATGACGGCGGCAAGCATGAACATCGGCGTCGTCGTGGCGCTGACCGTTGTGGTGTATGCCGGAGTCGGTTTGGTGCTGAGCCCCTCGCAAACGGCCGGCTTGGAGACGCTGCCTGCCGCTGAACATCCTCACGGAACGGCATTGCTTAACACGTGGAATATGATTGCCGCGTCGTTTGGCCCGTCGCTGTTTATCGGTCTGCTCTCGAGTTCTGCGGCGACCGCCGGCACCGCTGGCGCTGCGACGGACGTTGCCCAGGCGATTGGATTTGCAGCTGCCGTGCGTGTGGCGGCTGTAATTGCCGTGGTCGGGTTCGTGGCGTCGCTGGTGTACGCTCGTCGCGAGTCACACATGTCGCATTAATGTGTGCACATAGATTCTGCAGCTAGATTGGATGGCGACACCATAAACTAATGGACGTTTTGCCGAGAGGCATGAATGTTTAAAGCGCAAAGAGTGCGCGACGGGCCCCGCGAATGGGGCGATGATGCCCGAGAGGGCCAAGAAGGAGTCTCATGTCCGAGAACGAAGAGATCATGAACGAGACCGAGAACGAGACCGTGGCTGCCGAGGTTGAGGCAGTCGAGACCGTGGAGACCGAAGCTGCCGAGGTTGAGGCTGCTGACGAGGTTTCCGCCGAGGAGGAGGCCGAGGTTGTCGAGGCCGCCGTTGATTACGATGACGAAGAGCTGATGGACAAGATGCAGAAGGCCGCCCGCCTGCTGCGTAGCCGTCGCTTTGCTATTTCCAAGGAGGAGGAGGCCAAGGCCGAGCGCATGGCGAACATCGAGCGCGCCATCAAGCTCCTTGACCTCAAGCCCAAGATGGAGCAGAAGGAAATGTCCGACCTGTTGGGCATGCGCCTTCGTGAGCTCGATGGCCTGATGGCCGAGGCCGAGGCTGCCGATCTGGTTGGCCGCATCGACGACGCCGAGGGCGATATGCGCAAGATCGTTGTCTTCGCTGCCGAGGATGCCGCTGAGGGCCTGGTCGAGCTTGCCAACAAGAAGGAGAAGCTCCTGCCTGAGCTTTCTTACGAGGAGGCCACCGAGCTGATGGCCGCTCTCGATAAGGTCATCGCTCCGCTCGTCGCCAAGGGCCTGGACGAGGACCGCGGTCCTCGCGGCGGTCGTGACGACCGCGGTGGCCGTGGCGGCGACCGTGGCGGTCGCGGCGGCTTTGGCGATCGCGGTGGCCGTGGCGGTGACCGCGGCGGTCGCGGTGGCGATCGTGGCGGCCGTGGCGGCTTTGGTGACCGTGGCGGCGACCGTGGCGGTCGCGGCGGCTTTGGCGGCAACC
>UQJA01000106.1 GCA_900541285.1 uncultured Collinsella sp. | reverse complement strand
ACCGAGGCCATTTCGGCCATGCGCTTGTCTTTCTTGGCTTCGAAGCGGAAGACGTTGATGATCGACATGGGATCGGTGGCGTTGTCGACGGCGCGCACGATGAAGCTGGCCGGTTGGCCCGCCGTCAGGCGCACGCCGGCTTTCGGCCCTTCGATGATGAGTTTCGTCTTGGCCTTGCCGATACCGAAGATGACGGCGCTCGCATTGGCTCGCGTGCGCATCTGGACGGATTGCTTTTCGAGTTTGGCGACCGTGCCGTCGGGTCGCACGGTCACGATCTCCCCGATGAATTCGGGTTCGGGCGTCGTTTCGGGAATCGTTTGGGCCTGCGCTGCACCGGCGAGCAGAAGCAGTGCGGCGCCGAGGAGGGTTTTGAGTTGCATAGAGTTTGGGTTAAATGGTTTGCGGAGGACAAATTTAGGACACCCCCCCCCTCCAAATTTTGCGGGCGGAAAATGGACGGCGGGGTTCTCTTTTTTCATCGGCGGACGAAAAATCGGAGCGAAGAGCGGGAACGCGGTGAAAAAAGCGTACTTTTACCGGAAAAATTATAACTTTGCATCTTGCCTGACAAACGTTTTCGAATCTGCGGAGGCCGGTAGAGCCGGTGTTTGCGGAAGCGGAAAGCGGGCGAAGAAGTTCAACGTAATAAAATTTATCCGATATGCAGATTGCCGACAAATACGCTCCGCAGGAGATCGAGCAGAAATGGTACGACTACTGGGAGCGGCACGGACTGTTCCACTCCGAACCCGATGCGCGCGAACCCTATACGATCGTCATCCCGCCGCCCAACGTGACGGGCATCCTGCACATGGGCCATGCGATGGACGACTCGATTCAGGACGCCTACGTGCGCTACAGCCGCATGCGCGGGCGTTCCACACGCTGGATCCTGGGCACGGATCACGCGGGCATCGCCACGCAGACCAAGGTGGACAAGAAGCTCAAGGGCGAGGGCGTCTCCCGCCTTGAGATCGGGCGCGAGAAGTTCCTCGACGCCTGCTGGGACTGGACGCGCGAGTACGGCGGCACGATCGTCTCCCAGATCAAGCGCATGGGCTGCTCCGTCGACTTCGATAACGAGCGCTTTACCATGGACGAGGACTACGCGCAGGCCGTGCGCAAGGTCTTCTGCGACTGGTACCACGACGGTCTGATCTACCGCGGCAAGCGCATCGTCAACTGGTGTCCCAACTGCACCACCGCCATCTCGGACGACGAGGCCGAGTACAAGGACGAGAAGGGCCACCTGTGGCACCTGCGTTACCCGCTGACCGAGCCGGTTAACGGCCAGGACTACATCGTCGTCGCCACCACGCGCCCCGAGACCATGCTCGGAGACACGGGCGTCGCCGTCTCCCCGAAGGATCCCGAGAAGGCTGCCTTTGTGGGTAAGACCGTCATGCTGCCGATCGTCAACCGTGAGATCCCCATCTTTGAGGATTGGCACGTCGATGCCAACTTTGGCTCCGGCTTCGTCAAGGTCACCCCGGCCCATGACCCCAACGATTACGCCATGGGTCAGGCCCACGACCTGCCGCAGATCAATATCTTCGATGAGCATGCGGTGGTCGTCGAGGGCTATGGCGAGTTCACCGGCATGAACCGCGACGAGTGCCGCGAGGCCGTCATCAAGTGGTTCGAGGAGCACGACCTGCTCGATCACGTCGAGGACCTCGATCACTCCGTCATGCACTGCTACCGTTGCGATGCCGCACTGGAGCCGTGGCTGTCCGAGCAGTGGTTCGTGGCCGTCGACAAGCTCAAGGGGCCGGCGCTCGACGCCGTCAACTCCGGCAAGGTCACCTTCCACCCCGCGCGCTGGACGCAGACCTACACCACTTGGATGGAGAACCTCAAGGACTGGTGCATCAGCCGCCAGCTGTGGTGGGGCCACCGCATCCCCGTGTTCTACTGCGAGGACTGCGGCTGGGAGGACGCCCTGACCGAGGACACCGACGTGTGCCCCAAGTGCGGCGGTCATCACGTGCATCAGGACGAGAACGTGCTGGACACCTGGTTCAGCTCGCAGCTGTGGACTTTCGCCACGCAGGGCTGGCCGCAAAAGCCGGAGCTGCTCGAGGGCCATCACCCCACGACGGCGCTGGTCACCGCGCGCGACATCATCGCGCTGTGGGTCGCCCGCATGGTCATGAGTTCGCTGTACTTCCTGGACGAGGTGCCGTTTAAGGACGTCGTCATCTACCCGACGATCCTGGCCAAGGATGGCAGCCGCATGTCCAAGTCTAAGGGCAACGGCGTTGACCCCATGGACCTCATTGGTATGTACGGCGCCGACGCCATGCGCTACAACCTGCTCACGCTGTGCACCAACAACCAGGACGTCAAGTTCGACGCGAACATCGATAAGAAGACCAAGAAGCTTATCGACAGCCCGCGTACCGAGCAGGCCAAGTCGTTTGTGACGAAGATCTGGAACGCCAGCCGCTTCCTGCTCATGAACATGGAGGGCTACACGCCCGGCGAGCCCGTCGTTGAGACGCCGGCCGACGCTTGGATGTTCAGCCGCCTGGCCAAAGCCGTCAAGATGGTCACAGAGGGTATTGAGAGCTACACCTTTGGCGATATGGCCCGCGGCGTGCAGCAGTTCTTCTGGAACGAGGTCTGCGACTGGTACGTCGAGGTCACCAAGGCCCGCCTGAAGGGCGAGGGCCGTCTGCAGGCCCAGCGCAACCTGATCTTTGTGCTCGATACCTCTATTCGCCTGATGCACCCGCTTATGCCGTTTGTCACCGAGGAGATTTGGGACAACATGCCGGCGAGCGTGCTCGACCTGGACGCCGAGGGCAACGTGGATCGCGCCGAGGCGCTTATGATCTCCAAGTGGCCCGAGCCCGCCGACTACACCAAGTATGTTGACGAGGACGCCGAGCGCGCGTTTGAGCTGTGCCGCGCCGTCGTTTCCGCCGCCCGCGCCACGCGTTCGCGTTATCGCTTGAGCCCCAAGGCCGAGCTCGACGTTGTCGTGCGCGCCGGCGCCGAGGATATCGAGAAGCTCGAGAGCCTGCGCTCGACCATTGAGCCGCTGGCCAACACCGCTTCGCTGGTCATGGGTACTGACGTTGAGAAGCCGGCTGCGAGCATCGCCGTGGTTGACAGCGGCGTCGAGGTCTTTGTGGTGCTCGAGGGCAAGGTCGACCTTTCGGCCGAGAAGGCACGCCTGGAGAAGGAGATTGCCGCGGCGCAGAAGGAGCTCGCCGGCTGCGAGAAGACGCTCGCCAATGAGGGCTTTGTGGCTAAGGCCGCGCCCGCGGTGGTCCAGAAGAAGAGGGACCGTGCAGCTGAGCTCAAGGAGATCCTGGCGGCGCTGACTGCCCAGGTGGCTGACTTCTCGTAGACGGTACTGGGGGACGCGGTTTGGGGCATTGCTCGCTACTGCGGACACCTATTCCGCCGTTCTAACGAACGGCGGCTGGCTCGACGCTGCAAACGCCTCTGATGGCCAATCTGCCGTTCAACTTCGGGCGCATGGGCATAAGCCCTATGCGCCCTTGTTTCACGGCACCTTGGCTCATCAGAGGCGTTTTCGCTAACTATCCTCAACCTATACTGTTTTATTTTTCTATGAATGGCGGTTCTGAAAATGCCTAAGCGTTCTGGCTTGTATACCGTTCCTTTTGAGTTTGATTTGCTTTCGTTTGGTGAGGCTGTGGGACTTGCTGCTGATACGGGGCGGATTTCTGGGGATGCTGGGCCTCTGCTCGAGACGGTTGTCGATATGCTCGATGAGTTGGGGCGTCCCGATGAGTATTTCGATTGCATTCAGGTTGCCGGTACGAATGGTAAGACTTCTACGACGCGTTTCTCGGCTGCTATCTTGCGTGGCGAGGGGCTCAAGACGGCGCTGTATACGTCTCCGCAGCTGGTGCGTTATCCCGAGCGCATGGAGGTTGATGGGTGCGTTGTGAGTGACGAGGCGTTTGCCCGTGGCGTTTCTGCTGCCGTTGAGGCGGGGCGTCGTGTGAATGCTCATCGCTTGGCGGCGGGGGAGCGTGCCTATTCCATCACGCCGTTTGACCTGCTGACGGCTGCCGCACTTGTAGTGTTTGCCGAGGCCGCGGTGGATGTTGCCGTGCTTGAGGTCGGCATGGGCGGGCGTTGGGATGCTACGAGTGCGACCGATCCCTTGGCCGTCGCCATTACGGGCATTGGATTCGACCATACACGCATTTTGGGCGACACGCTTGAGGCCATTGCGGGGGAGAAGGCCGCGGTCATCAAACCCGGACGTCTGGTTGTGCTGGGTGAGGGTACGCACGAGTCGAGCGTTCAGTGCGTGATGGATTCCCGTTGCCGCGCGTGCGGCATTGTGCCGCTGGTGGTGAACCATGCCACGACCAAGGTGCCGGAGCACGTGGGCGATACGGTTGAGTTTAGCTGCACCACGCCGCGTGCGATCTATACGTCGAGCATGGTTAAGCCAGCGTATCAGCCGCAGAATGCTGCGTGCGCGATTATGCTTTGCGAGGGGTATCTGGGTCACGAGCTCGATCATGACAAGCTCGATGCGTCGCTTATGGGCTGCCCCACGCCGGGTCGTTTTGATGTGCTGGGGACCAATCCGCTTAAGCTGATCGATGCCTGCCATAACCCCCAGAGCTGCGAGAACTTTGTGAGCGCGCTGGACGAGATTGATCCGTGCGTAGAGAATCGCCCCACGCTGCTGTGCGCGGCGTTGGCTGACAAGGACGTGGCGGGCATCGTCGACGTGCTTGTTCCGGCCTTCCCCCGTGTGGTCGTGACGCAGACCGATTCCGATCGCGCCCTGCCGGCAGAGGAGCTCGCTGCCTTGGTGGACGCTGACAAGCTGGCGGGCGTGTACCCCAGCGTGTCCGAGGCCCTCGCGGCTTTCGATGCCGCAGACGAGCCTTTCGTAGCCGCCGGCACCATCACCCTAGCCGGCGAAGTAGCCGGCCTGCTGCGCTAACCCATCCCCTCATCAGTTGCGGTGAAATACGGACTGTTTTACAAGCCAGAAGCCTCAAACAGTCCGTATATCACCGCAACTCAAAAGCAGGCAATTTGGGACGGGGCTTTTGGCTGCCCTGTGTCCCGAGTTGACTCGCTTGCCACGAAATGGGCCTATTTACTACGTTTGACCGGTAACCTCCGACCATACCGAGAATTGTGAAATCAAAACCGCAGGTAGATGGCTTGCCATTTTCAAAAAAGACCCGCATGGTCGACCCATGCGGGTTAAACGTAGTAGATAGCCCGCTTTCGTGGCGAAGCGTTGGCAGGATGCGGCAAAGGGGCTGCCCCTTTGCCGCATTGCCTAGTCTAGGCGGATCGGATCGTGGGGGTAGGCGTTGAGAATCTCGACGCCGGACTCGGTGACCAGGGCCAAGTCCTCGATGCGGACTCCGGTGCGGCCGGGGAGGTAGATGCCCGGTTCGATGGAGAACGTCATGCCTGGCTCTACGACCTGCTCGTTGACCAGCGAGACGTCGCCCGGCTCGTGGTCCTGCAGGCCGATCGAGTGGCCCAGGCGATGCGTGAAGTACTTGCCGTAGCCTGCGTCCTCGATCACGTCGCGCGCGGCGCGGTCCAGGTCGCACATGCGAACGCCCGGTGCGATGAGCGCCTCGGCGGCCTCGTTGGCGTGGCGCACGATGTCGTAGATGCGCGCGGTCTCCTCGTCCGGCTCGCCCCAAAAGAACGTGCGCGTCATGTCCGAGCAATAGTTGCAGCGACGTCCGCCAATGTCGAACAGCACCACGTCGCCACGCTTGAGTACCGTGTCGTCGGGCTCGTGGTGCGGGTCGCCGGCGTTGGCGCCAAAGCTCACGATTGGCGGAAAGCTAAAGTCCTCGCAGCCGTGCTTGCGATACAGACTGAGCATCTGGTCGGCAATTTCGCGCTCCGTCACGCCTTCATGGACGAGCTTGATGACGTCGGCCATCACGGCATCGTTAGCGGCCGAGGACGCGCGCATGAGCTTCTGCTCGGCGGCATCCTTGTAGGTGCGTGCAGCGGTGACGGCAAAGTCGCCCAGGAAAAACTCACTGGCGGCGTGGCGCTCTATGAGCGGCATCAAAAAGCCGGAACGCATGACGGTGTCGATGCCGAGCGGTTTGGTCGGATTGACTTCGCGAACGATGGCGTCGGCCACGACGTCGGTGTCGGTGTGATAGGCGACGCGCGCATTGTCATACTCTGGCAGCTGGTGCAGGGCGTTGACTAAGATCACCGGCTCGGCACCGCGCGCGAGCAGCACGCCACAAAAACGCTCGAACATATCGGCATAAAAGCCGGTCAGGTAATAGATCGACCACGGGTCGTTTACGAGCAGCTGCGCGCCGGGGTGCTGAGCCTCGAGTGCATCGATAACGCGCGCCACACGCTGGTCATCGACATGTGCCATACATCGTCCTTTCGCTAGGGTGCCACCATGGTATCCCCAATGCCAGGGTAGTCAATTTGGGACGGGGCTATTTTAGCTGCGTAAAACTTGCGGAATGATTTTTCTGGGACGGGGATTAAATAATCATTCGGCACCCAATGATTATTTAAGGCTCTGTTAGACCAGGATTGACATTCCGCCCCATCATCTTCTTGCGATTGC
>UQJA01000105.1 GCA_900541285.1 uncultured Collinsella sp. | reverse complement strand
CAGCGCCGTCGTCGGCTCCAGCATGAAGCGGGCATGGGGGAACTCGGCCAGCAGCGCTTCCCGGAAATCAGCCGCCGCTTCCTCGGCGAAGCAGTGGGCGACGCGGATATATCCGCCGTCCCGGAAGCCCCGCTCTTTTACCATATCCACCAGCATCTGGGTGGTTTTTCGCAGTCCTCTGGGCTTATGCACCGGGGCGACCTGGCCGCCCTTGGCCTCTCCCGCCACCCGGATGCCCAGCATTCCGGCGATCTTCGCCACGGCGATATTCACCCGCCCGTTTCTGGCGAGGTTGTTCATGGATTCCAGACAGAACAGGGTGTGCAGATGGTTGTGATAATCCAGCACCTTTTCCTTCGTGGTCTCGAAATCGTCCCCCGCGTCCTCGCACTGACGGATTTTCTCCGCCAGCATCATCATTTCCGGCCCCGTGGCCAGAGAATCGAAGATGAACACCTTCCTTGCCGGATGCTCGGACATGTACGTATCGGCGGCGTGCCTCGCCGCGTTGTAGCTGCCCGACACGCCCTCAGAGATCGGCATGCAGATGGTCTTGTCTGCCAATTTGAAGAGCTCGGCCCACTCCCCTACGCTGGGACAAGCGCTCGAAGAAGCGTTCGTCTCCGCCTGAACAGCGCAGTTGAGCTCATGAACATCGAGCGAAAGGTCATCGACGAATTCATGCTCCCCCACTCGAATTTTGAGGGGCGCAAATGCAAAGGTGGTATGGGGCGCGGTCGGTTGCCAATCGCGGAGGTTGCAGCTTGAATCGGAGATAAGTGCCCAGCTCATAGAGGGTCCTTTCTAATCGTTCCCATTCAATTATAGCCATCTTGCAGACCGATTGGGCCGCTATCTAGTATTCAAAACTAGATAGCGGACTGCACTAAAGGCAAAAGAATGGACCCCATGACTCAAAGCCACGAGGTCCATATCCGTTTGCTTTATCTGAATACTTAGTAGCGCACGAAAATGTAGTTGTTGTTCATGCCGGCGGCAACGGAGCTGATGATAACACCCGTGTTGTAGTCAGAAGCATGAATCATCTGACCACCACCGATGTAAATGCCGGTGTGGTACGAGTTGACTACAACGTCACCGGGCTGCGGATCGGACACACGCGTCCAGCCCATAAAGGTGCCCGTGGTGCCCAGGCGGCAATAGCGACCAGTAAGGCAATAGCTTACAAAACCAGAGCAGTCGAAGCTGTTCGGGCCAATTCCGCCCCAGGAATAGGCGCAACCAAGCTTGCTGTATGCACGCGAGACAACAGAACCGCCGTCGACGGACTGGCTCGGAGCAGAAGGCGTCGGAGCCGGAGCAGGCGTGGAGGGCTGCGGCGTCGGAGCAGGTGCCGGCGTAGGAGCCGGAGTGTTGCCGCCCTGGTTGTTGTTATTGCTGGTCTGGCCACCGTTGTTGGTGTTCTCGGTCGTACCGGCAGTCTCGTTGCTCACCGTGGCCTTCTCGGCGGTGCTGGCGTTGATGCCGGCCTGCAGCGCGGCGTTGGCCTCGGCCTCGGCGGCAAGCTCGGCCTGCAGCTGCGAATCCAGGGAGTTTACGACGTTCTGGGCTTCAGCCTGCTGGGCGTTAAGCTCGTCGACCTTCTTTTGCGTGGCGGCGACGTTCTTCTCCTGCTCGGCCTGCTTATCGGTGAGCTGCTGCTTAAGCTCCTTGACCTCTTGAATGGTCTGAGCTTGCTTATCGGAAACTTTGCCGTAGTAGAACAGACGGTTGAGCATATCGCTCAGGTCATCGACACCCGTCAGAACCTGAAGCAGGCTCAGACCGCCGGTTTTGTACTCGCCGGCGACATAGGTTGAGAGCTTAGCCTGACCATCGGCGATCTCCTGCTGCTTTTGCGTGATCTCGCCGGCAGTCTGATCGAGCGCCTGCGTCTGCGTGGCGAGCTCATCGTAAATCTGCTGAGTTTGGGTACCGATCTGCTCGAGCTTCGTACGAGCAGCGGCAAGGTCGGATGCGGTATCGGCGTAGGCAGGAGCCGCGAGGCCCAAGCCCAAAACACAAGCGAGGGTTGCCGTAGCAGCGCAGCGTGCCATGTTTTTGTGCGTGTTTGCTGTGCGCATGTAGCTTCCTTTCCAGTAACTAAGGGTAACGGCTAGTCCACCGTCACCAGGCTAAAGAGCTCCACATCGTCATCAGACGGCGTGAGCTTCTCGCGCGGGTTGAGAAACGCAAGCTCAAGGATACAACCGTAACCGATAAGCTTTGCGCCCATATCTCGCACCAGTTTACCTGTTGCCTCGACGGTTCCGCCCGTCGCGACCAAGTCGTCCAGAATCAACACGGTATCTTTAGAGCTGATAGCGTCGGCATGGATCTCAATGGAATCCGTTCCGTACTCGAGCTCGTAGCTCTGGCTCACAGTCTTGCGCGGTAGCTTGCCCGGTTTACGTGCGGGAACAAAGCCGGCGCCAAGGGCTACAGCTACCGGTACGCCAACCATAAAGCCGCGAGCCTCGGGACCCACGACCTTGGTGATTCCCATGCCGGCAAAGTGCTCGGCGAGGGCATCGGTCATGGCTTTGAGCGCCTCGGGATTGCCAAAGAGCGGCGTGATGTCTTTAAAGATGACTCCGGGCTCGGGATAGTCGGGGATGTCGACGATTTGAGATTCGAAGTCGTACATTGCATGACCTTTCAATGGGTTCCCGAAATTTCAGCAGCGGTTATTTGCCCGCGGTGGCGGTGCCGGATTGCGAAGGGGGGACGACCTTGAGCGGCTTGACGAGAGAATCCTTGTGCGAAGCCGGCGCGGCTATCTCTTCGTTTTTGGCCTTGGTGGACTCGGAGCGAGTGATTTCCTCATCGAGTGCATCGATGTCGGCGTCCTCGACCACGGCGTTGAGCGACTCAAAAACGCGGTTCTTGAGCAGCGCGGTGTGCACGCCCTCCGTCAGGTCGTGAAGCTTCTTAAACGCACGCTCGAGCTTGGCGTCGCGCTCGTCATCGGAGGTATCCATGCCGAGCATGCTCACAAGCACCTGCTCAAACATCGAGGACTCGCGGTTGGCGGAAGACACGTACTGACGCAGGTTGCGCGGCTCGATATGGAAGCGTGACAGCTCGGAGCAGTAGCGGATGATCGGGAAATCGCGACCATCGACGAGCTCACGATTCTGCGGACTCTTGATGATGCGAATGAGGTCGTTCTCGGCGAGCGAACGGATAAACGAAATCTCGACGCCCAGCATATCGGGAATGGTCTCGATGGGATGCAGCTTTTGCTTAGTCTCCTTGGGCTCCGTCTTGAGCGGAACATCGGACAGCAAGCCCACCTCGTAGGCGAGCGTTGACAAGTCCGTGGCGTTTTCCAAGCGCTGCTTAATCACGTTGAGCGGCATGTAGCGGGTCTTCTGCAAGTGCAGGATGACCTCCAGGCGATCAACGTCCTCCTTAGAGTACTGACGGTATCCCTTAGGCGTACGATGAGGGGTAATGAGCCCCTCATCCTCTAGAAATCTAATTTTTGAGTTCGAAAGATCGGGGTATGCGCCTCGAAGTAGGTTGACGACTTGGCCGATACTCAGATAGTTGCGTTCGGCCATGCCCTACTCACCGGTTTCGATGCGCTCCGGCGTGCTCTCGTGGTAGATGAGCGTAAACGTACCGATCTGAACGGAAGAACCGTCGTGCAGCGGGGCTGCATTGACAATGGCACCGTCGACCCAGGTACCATTGAGCGAGCCCAGGTCCTCGATGCGAGCGCCGAGGCCCTCGCGAATAATGCGCGCGTGGCTGCGCGAAACAGTCATGTCGTTGAGGAAGATGCCGTTCGCGGGATCGCGGCCGATGGTGGTCACGTCGTCCTCGAGCTCAAAGGCGGCACCAGTCTGCGGACCCTTGACGATGGACAGAACGGGAGCGGTGATGCGCACGTTGGCCATAAGGTCGGGAACGGTGACGTCGCTTGAAGGCACGCGGAATACGCAGGTAGCGTCAGCAGTCTTATCATTCTGAGGCATATTGTTAACCATGTTGTCCATGACAACCCCTAACTTATCGCGGACGTGCCGCAAATAATGAACCGTACGTAATCATACCCCAACGAATCAGTCTTCGATTTCAGGGTTCAGAAAGTCGATGTCCTCGTCCTCGGGATGCGCGAGAGCCTGTTTAATGGCCGCTCCGCCCTTAATGGAGTAGATGACAGCCGTGAGCATGGAGAAGATCACGCCGCCGTACACAAAGAAGATGCCAAGGGGCACCGAGCTTCCGTTGAGACCCGGGAAGGCCGTAAGGGTTGAAGGTAAAAGATGCAGCCCGTCAATAACGGGGAAACCGAGCAGCATGAGCGAGAAGCCGGTCATGAGCAGCGCTGTCGCAATCTTTCCGGGGAAGACGACGTCAATGGGACGAGGGTGGTAATGGCGAACGATAAGTGTGCCGATGCCCAGATAGATGTCGCGGCCAATAATGAGCACGCAGACCCAGATGGGCAGCTCTCCGCGGACCACCAGTCCAAGTACGCCGGTGAACAGCAGCGCACGGTCGCAAATGGGATCCATGACCTTGCCGAGCCACGAGACCGTCTTAGTCATGCGGGCGATCTGACCGTCCATCCAGTCGGTGGAGGCGGCAACGGCGTAGATAACGATGGCGATGACACGGTTGTTATCCGTCACAAACAGGTACAGAAATACCAGGGTGAGGATCAGGCGCGTAAAGGTGATGAAATTGGAGATCGTAAAGATCTTATTCGACGGGTAATCGGAAGTGCCGATAAGCTCCTTTTTGATCTTCTTTTTGATGCCCACAGGACTCCCCCGCTGGTTAACGACAAAACTTTCGATACTATACCCGTTCCGGCGATGTCTATCCAGCGCAGCCATAGAGAGTCCAGACATGTGGAGGGCGCCTCTGGGCTGCGCTGGATTCTGCATTTGTGTACATCAGCCTCCAAAAGCGACATTTTTCGGCATCTTTGGTGGCTGGTGTACACGTTTTGATTCGGTGATTACATCGATCGGGAAAGTTGTTGCTTTAAGCAAATGCGTACGGGTCGAGAAGGGCTGGCACCAAAAGAGCCCAACGGCCGTTACGGCTTCGTTAGAAACGCGCCCCATCATGGATGGTGAACCCGAAAGGTAAGGCGCGCGGGCACGGCGACTCGGCCCGCGCGCCCGGAAGAGAAAGGATAAGCCCATGGATTACATGCTCGAGACGCGCGGGCTCACCAAGCGCTTCGGCCGCGGCGACCAGGCGCAGGACGCCGTGGCCGACGTGAGCCTTCATATCCGCGAGGGCGAGGTGTACGGGCTGCTCGGCCCCAACGGCGCCGGCAAGTCGACAACGCTCAAGATGATCTGCGGGATGCTGCGGCCGACGGCCGGGGAGATCCTCTTTGCCGGGCACGCCTGGCGCCGCGAGGACCTCTACGCAATCGGCAGCCTCATCGAGGAGGCGCCGCTCTACCCCAACCTCACCGCGCGCGAGAACCTGCGCGTGCGCACCACGCTGCTGGGCCTTCCCGAGAGCCGCATAGATGAGGTGCTCGCCGCCGTGGACCTCGCAGACACTGGGAAGAAGCGCGCCGGGCGCTTCTCGATGGGCATGCGGCAGCGCCTGGGGCTCGCGCTGGCGCTGATCGCTCGGCCACGCCTGCTCGTGCTCGACGAGCCCACCAACGGCCTCGACCCCATCGGCATCGAGGAGCTGCGCGACCAGATCCGCGGCTTCGCGGCGGCGGGTACGACGGTGATCGTCTCGAGCCACATTCTCTCCGAGGTGCAGCAGATGGCGGACACCATCGGCATCATCTGCGGAGGGCGCCTCGCCTACGAGGATGCGCTTCGGCCCGGGCAGGACCTCGAGGAACTCTTCATGAGCTTCTGCCGGGAAGGGCGACGAGCACGCGGGGAGGTGGCGGCATGACGGGCGAGAAAGGCGGCCTGCTCGCGGGCCTGCGCGCCGAGGCCCTGAAGTCGCGCCACGCGGCACCGGTTCGCCTGGCCGTGCTCATGGCGCTGCCGATGCCGCTGCTCGGCGCGATGCCCTACCGGGGCGTGCAGATCTTCAGCGCGTGGAACTACTGGTACGCGCTCTTCCTGCCCGTGGCTCTCTCGCTCGTGGTGGCGTGCGTCGCGCGGGCGGACGCGCGCACGCGGATGCGGGGGCTTCTGGGCCTGGGCTTCCCGCTCAGGCGCGCCTGGTGGGCCAAGGCGCTCTGGTGCCTCGCGCTCTGCACGCTCTCGAACCTCGTGGTCTTCGGCATCTACCTCGCGGGATCGGCGTTCTCCTCGCAGGGCCTCACGGTCGCGGGCACGCTCACGATGCTCCTCTGCGCGCTCGTCAACACGGTGACCGCGGCGTGGATGATCCCCGCAGGGCTCTTCCTCACGGCGCGGCTCGGCATGCTCGCGGGCATCTTCTGCCCGCTCGCCGCGCAGCTCGTGGGTGGTTTCGCCTGGTCGCTGATGCCGCTGCCGCAGCTCTTTCCGCCGTCGGCGAGCATGGTCATCCCTACGAGCTTCATCCCCGTGCTGCCGAGCGGCGAGCCACTCGCGGCGGACATGGCGCTCGGCGGGGCGCTCGCGGCGGACGGCATGCTCACACTGGCGGGCCTTGCGGTCTGCGCGCTCGCCGTCCGCCCGCCGAGGAA
>UQJA01000104.1 GCA_900541285.1 uncultured Collinsella sp. | reverse complement strand
CTGCCGGCGATGTTGAGGCCGCGTTGCGTGCGCTGGTGGACCAGGGCACGGTGCGTGCGCTTGCAGCGGGTGACGTGGCGCTGTACACGAGTACCGCCGTGCTCGACACTGCGATGGACACGCTCGCGACGACCCTGTCGGCCATGCACGCGACGGCTCCCAAGGAGACGGGCTTTACGCCCGGCGCCGTCGCCCATGCTGCCTGGCCTGCTGCCGACGATGCCGTTGCCGCGGCCTTGATCGCCGAGGGCTGCTCGCGCGGCGTTTGTGCTGCCGAAGGCGCCGAGGGGTTCGACCCGCACTCTGCAGCCGCCGCCGCGCGTGTGGTGCGCGAGGCCTGCGAGCGTATCGTTGCCTTGCTGGATGAGGCCGGCCTCGATGCGCCGACGTTGTCCGAGGTGGGCGTGCAGCTGCAGCTCGATCGCGACACCATGACGCGTGCCCTGCGCGAGCTTTCGCTCAACCGCTCAATCGTGAAGGTCGAGCGCGATGTGGCCCTGTCCGTTGCTGCCGAGGCCCATGCGCGTGAGCTTGTTGCCGCTGCCATTGAGGCAGCCGGCGGCGCTGCCACCACGAGCGTCCTGCGCGAGGCTCTGGGGGTGTCGCGCAAACGTGCTATCAGCATCCTGGAACATCTAGACGCCGTGCGCTTTACGGTGCTCGACAAGGATGCCGGCGGCCTGAGGTCCCTGCGCTAGATTGACTGCTCGGTTTGGTAAAATACCGCCGCACTTGGGAACGGATGGGCTCCGGTGGGCTCCGCGGTCCTCAAAACCGTTGCGAGGCGTGCAAAACGTCTTGGATGTGTTCGATTCACATACGTTCCCGCCATACGCTACCAGCGCTTTTGTGCTCGCGGTCTTGCTGCGTGCCGCAAAGGCGCTGTTTTGTTTTAGTACGGGGTCGTCGTGTCGCCTACTTTGTCGGAGATGGCGTTTGGCCTCGCGCACCGGGTTTTGAGCATGCCGATGGGGGTGTTTTGTCGTATGACTACCGTAAGACGGGCCGATCTTTCTTGCGTCGTCCAGGCGGGCGGGCTGTCGTCGCGCATGGGCTGCGACAAGGCGCGCATGCCGTTTTGCGGCGAGCCGCCCATCGAGCGCGTCCTGGGTCGGCTGGCGCCAGTTGCCGGCGAGTTGGTCGTGACGACTTCGCGTCCCAGCGAGCTTGCCTATCTTGAGGAGCGCGCGTTTGGCGGCTTGGTGCCGCGAATAGTGCCGGACCTTGAGGGGTCGGCGGGCGCCATGCGCGGCATCGCGAGCTCGTTGGCCGCGGCCCGATTGCCGCTCGTGGCGATCGCCGCCTGTGATATGCCGTTTGTCTCGCCGGAACTCATCGCCGCGCTTGCCGATCGTGTTGAGGTCGAGGCGCTCGACGTGTGCGTGCCGCGCGAGGAGCGGGGGATTGAGCCGCTTTGCGCCGTCTGGCGCCGTGACGCGTGTGCGCCGGTCGCCCAAGAGCTACTCGCCTGCGACCGTCAGCGCATTCGCTGCCTGATTAATCGCGTTCAGGCTGGTTATATGGATGAGCCGCAGATCGTTAAGGTCGCAGGCTCGACGCTCTGCTTCGAGAATGTCAATACGCCCGAGGAGTTTGCGGCAGCCGAGCTGCTCACCTAGATCTGCACACATCAATGACGGGAGATGCCGTGTCACATGATATTTGCCCCGATACCGGGGAACCTTGCACTTGCGATGGGTCCGAGCCTTGCACCTGCGGCTGTGGCGGCTGTGGACATACGGCCGAGGAAGAGGCAGCGGCGGCTGCGTATCGCGAGTCGCACCGCGAGGCCTCGTCCGGTGATGCCCCTGATCACGAACGCAAGATCATCGTTTCGTTCGATAGCACCTTCGATGTGATGGAATGCGAGCAGCTGTGCCTGGATGCCGGCGTGCCCGGGCGCATTATGCCTTTGCCCGGCTCCATTACCGCCGGCTGCGGGCTGTGCTGGGCCATGCCGTTCTCGGGCGACGCTCTCGCCGCCTTCCGCGCCGCCACCGAGGGCCGCATAACCCCCGCCGACTACCATCAACTCGTCCTCTAACCACCACACCACCACAAAGGTGCCTGTCCCCAATGTGGTGGTTTGGGACACGTGGACGAAACAGCTTCGAAACACGCGATTTGCGCGTCGGGTGCTCAAAAACGCTTCTACCTGCATCGTAATCAAAACGAAACATCTGCTCGTCGGCTTATGCGAAACTTTGCTGCAACAGTGCGATATTATCCATATTCGATAAAGCTCGCGGCGCATGGGGCGCCTCGAACGACATTTTTCTTTTCCATCAATTGGAGGAAGCATGAGCTACACGCAGAAAGTTCTCGACGAGCTCAAGGCCCGCTATCCCGAGCAGCCTGAGTTCATCCAGGCCGCGACCGAGATCCTCGGCACCATCCAGCCGGCGCTCGACGCCCATCCCGAGTACGAGGAGGCCGCCCTGCTTGAGCGCCTCGTCGAGCCCGAGCGCATCGTTATGTTCCGTGTCCCCTGGGTCGACGACCAGGGCAAGGTCCAGGTCAACCGCGGCTACCGCGTCGAGTTCAACTCTGCCATTGGACCCTACAAGGGCGGCCTGCGCTTTAACCCGACGGTCACCCTGGGCATGCTCAAGTTCCTGGGCCTGGAGCAGATTCTCAAGAACAGCCTGACCACCCTTCCCATGGGCGGCGGCAAGGGCGGCTCCGACTTTGACCCCAAGGGCAAGTCCAACAACGAGATCATGCACTTCTGCCAGTCCTTCATGACCGAGCTCTACCGCCACATCGGCCCCAACACCGACGTTCCCGCCGGCGATCTGGGCGTTGGCGGCCGCGAGGTTGCCTACCTGTTCGGTCAGTACAAGCGCCTGACCAACGAGTGGACCGGCGTCCTCACCGGCAAGGGCCTCTCCTTTGGCGGCTCGCTCGCCCGTACTGAGGCCACCGGTTACGGCCTGGTCTACTTTGTGGACGAGTACCTCAAGAGCCGCGGCGACTCCTTCGAGGGCAAGAACGTCGTCGTTCACGGCTCCGGTAACGTCGCCATCTACGCGGTCCAGAAGGTCGCCCAGCTCGGCGGCAAGGTGCTGGCCTGCTCCGACACCCACGGCTGGGTCGAGGATCCCGACGGCATCGACTACACCGTGCTCGAGCACGTCTATAACAAGAAGCGCTCCGGCCACGACAAGGGCGTCACGCTCGCCATGTATGTTGACGAGAAGCCTAACGCCGTGTGGCACGAGGGCGACGGCCGTGGCGTGTGGCAGCTGCCCTGCGACATCGCGCTGCCCTGTGCTCGCGAGAACACGCTGCTGCTCGAGGACGCCCAGGCGCTCGTCGCCAACGGCTGCAAGGTGGTCGGCGAGGGCGCGAACATGCCCACGACCATCGAGGCCACGACCTACTTCCAGGAGAACGGCGTCGCCTTCATGCCCGGTAAGGCTGCCAACGCCGGCGGCGTGCTCGTGTCCGGCCTCGAGATGAGCCAGAACGCCGAGCACCTGTCCTGGACCTTCGAGGAGGTCGACGGCAAGCTCGAGCAGCTCATGCGCGGCATGTTCCACAACGTGGACGATACCGCCAAGGAGTACGGCGAGGAGGGCAACTTCGTCATGGGTGCCAATATCGCCGGCTTCCTGAAGGTCGCCGACGCCATGCTCGCCCAGGGCGTCTGCTAAATCTTCGCTCGGCATAGCATGTGATAAGGCTCCCAGCTATCTGGCTGGGAGCCTTTTCTATCCCGGAGGACTCTTCATAACTTGCGGTGATATACGGACTGTTTTGCGTTTCAGAACGGCTAATCAGTCCGTATATCACCGCAAGTTATGGATGGGTGGGTGGATTTTGTCCTAAAACGGTGTGCGGCCCCTCGTTTGGTACACTTAAAAGTACTGGACAAGTGGAGAGATGGGGGAGAACGTGCTCAAGTTCGGTACCTACGTCCGTGTTGGAAACGCGGCCGAAGCCTATGAGCTCTTGCAGAAGAACCGCAACAACAAGATTGTGGGCGGCGGCATCTGGATGCGCCTGGGTTCGCGTCGCGTGGCGACGGCGATTGACCTTTCGGCCTGCGGACTCGATCAGATCGAGGAGACCGAGACCGAGTTTCGCATCGGTGCCATGTGCACCCTGCGCCAGCTCGAGCGCCATGTCGGGCTCAACGCGCTTGTCAACCATGTCTTTGAGTTTGCCGTCCACGATATCGTGGGCGTGCAGCTGCGCAACACCGCCACGGTGGGCGGCAGCATTTACGGTCGCTTTGGTTTTTCGGACGTGCTCTCGGCATTTTTGGCGCTCGATTCGTATGTTGAGCTGACGGGTGCCGGCCGCGTGCCGCTCGCCGAGTTCGTGGACATGGGCTATGTGCGCGACGTGATCGAGCACGTCGTGGTCGTTAAGCACGATTACCGTGCGAGCTACGAGGCCGTGCGCAAGGCCGCGACTGACTTCCCCTCCTTAAACGTCACCGCCGCCTGGTGGGACAACAGCTGGCATGTCACCGTGGGCGCCCGCCCGCTGCGCGCGACCTTGCTGCAGGGCGAGGCGTGCGGCCTTACCGGCGAGCAGCCTTCCGAGGACGAACTTCGCGCCCTTGCCGCATCCGTACGCGCGCTGAGCTATGGCACCAACCTGTGGGGCTCGGCCGACTACCGCCGCCGCATCTCGGCTCCGTTGGCGATTCAGGCTGTGCGTCGCGCCGCCGGCATCGAGCTTTCGGCCGCGCTTGCCCGCGAGCTCGAGGGCGTGCAGATTCCTAAGTTTGCCACGGACGAGTATTCCTGCCGCCGCGTGCCCGGCGTCGATTCTAGCGAGGTGCGCTAATGGCTGCCAAACTCATCGATCTTTCCTTTACGCTCAACGGTCGCAAGGTCAAGGTTCAGATTGCCCCCGACGCCATGCTCTTTGCGCTGCTGCGCGAGCAGGGCTGCGCGTCGGTGCGCTGTGCCTGCGAGACCACCAACTGCGGTCTGTGCACGGTGTGGCTCGATGGCGACCCGGTTCTGAGCTGCTCGGTTCCCGCCGCCCGCGTCGAGGGCCACACCATCACCACGCTCGAGGGCCTTAAGGCCGAGTCCGAGGCTCTCGCCCGTGCGATGGCTGCCGAAGGCGCCGAGCAGTGCGGTTTTTGCGCCCCCGGCCTTATCATGAACGTGCTGGCGCTTGCCCGCGCCGCCAAGGAGGACCCGAGCCTCGTCGCCACGCGCGAGGAGCTCTCACGTCAGCTTGCCGGCAACCTTTGCCGTTGCAGCGGCTACGAGAGCCCGCCGCGCGCTATCGTGCGCTTTCTCAACGAGTCCGGCGTGCAGGTGGGCTTTGAGATGCCCGAGCTGCCGGTCAACGACACCAGCTGCGACGGTGTCTCCTACAAGCAGATCACCCACAAGCAGCCCAAGAAGGACTCGAAGGCCCTGCTCGAGGGTCGTCCCGTCTACACGGGCGACCTGGTGCCCGCCGGCGCCCTGATCGTCAAGCTCAAGCGCAGCCCGTATGCCCGCGCCAAGATTCGCTCCATCGATACGTCGCGCGCCCTGAAGGTGCCCGGCGTGGTGGGCGTCTACACCTACGAGGACGTGCCCAAGCGGCGCTTTACCATTGCCGGCCAGAGCTATCCGCAGCCGAGTCCCTACGACCGCCTGATTCTCGAGAACCTCGTCCGTTACCAAAACGAGGAGGTGGCGATCGTCGCCGCCGAGACCGAGGAGGCTGCCGACAAGGCGCTCAAACTCATCAAGGTCGACTATGAGGTGCTCGAGCCGCTGCTCGACTTTACCCAGGCACTCGATAACGACATCGTGGTCCACCCCGAGGGCGACGTGACCTTTATGTTCCCGCAGGGCGGCGACGTTCCGCGCAACCTAGTGTGCAGCGGTACGAGCGATTTTGGCGACCTTGATGAGGCGTTCGCCCAGAGCGACATCGTCTTCACCCGCACCTACACCAGCCAGGCCACCCAGACCGCGCCCATGGAGACCTTCCGCGCCTTCGCGACGACCGACGCCTTCGGCCGCATTTCGGTGACCACCTCCACGCAGGTGCCCTTCCACGTGCGCCGCATGGTCGCGCAGTCGCTCGATATTCCGCAGTCGCAGGTGCAGGTCATTAAGCCGCGCATCGGTGGCGGCTTTGGCTCCAAGCAGACGGGCTGCTGCGAGATCTTCGTTGCGTTCGTGACCCAGCAGACCGGCCGTCCGAGCTACTGCTGCTACACCCGTGAGGAGACTATCACCGCGGGCAACTCGCGCCACCAGATGCAGATGACCGTTAAGCTTGGCGCTATGAACGACGGCACCATCACGGCCATCGATCTGCACACGCTGTCCAACGCCGGCGCGTATGGCGAGCATGCCACCACGACGATCGGCCTCTCGGGCCACAAGAGCCTGCCCATCTACAACCATGTGAAGGCGAGCCGCTTTAGCTGGGACGCCGTCTACACCAATACCAACCGCGGCGGTGCGTATCGCGGTTACGGTGCCACCCAGGGCCAATTTGCCGTGGAGAGTGCCGTCAACGAGCTCGCCGATATGCTGCACATGGACCCCGCCGACCTGCGCCTTAAGAACATCGTGCGCGAGGGCGAGATCATGCCGCAGTACTACAACGAGAAGCTCAACGCCTGCGCGCTCGACCGCTGCCTGCTGCGCGCGATGGACATGATCGGCTGGCGAGACAA
>UQJA01000103.1 GCA_900541285.1 uncultured Collinsella sp. | reverse complement strand
AGAGCGCTTGACTGGCAGTCAAGAGGTCAGGGGTTCGATCCCCCTCGTCTCCACCCGAGCATTGAATGAGGCTCCAACGCAAGTTGGGGCCTTTTTTCATATCTATCGATTTACACCATGTGTTGACTGGGCAGCATCTTGGCGACATACCCATTGTTAATTACGAATATGAATGTTAATAACTTTACGTTTCTGGATAGCAAACCTAGTCTGCAGCGCCACTAACAAAGAGGCCGGGCGTAATGCCCGGCCTCGAAATACTCTGGTGGGCCCTCCGGGATTCGAACCCAGAACCCAGGGATTATGAGTCCCCTGCGCTAACCGTTGCGCCAAGAGCCCTTATGAACGGTGAATGCAATTCTAGCAAAGGCAACTCAGGCCTAATTTCTTCGCTTCACGTCGTGAAATACTACCATGCACGAGCAAGTCGCACAACGCAAGATCAAGTTCGATGCTAAACAACAGCTAATCTAGGCCCGTCGCAGATAAGAAGTGTTTTATAAAAAGTTAAGGCCTTAAAATCAGGGCTTCAAGACATTTCAGCGTGAAATCAACCTGATGCCATTTCAAAACCATGCCCGTTTACTACGACGGATCGGCGACCTTCGACCACCGCGTGTTCTCAGTTTGCAAAACCGCAGGTAGAGAGTCCGACGGTTACACGAAAAGGCGTGCGTGGTCGAACATTCAAGATACATCGTAGTAAACCGGCATAGTTCTGAGGCGCAGATGAGGGACGGTTCGCAATCGGACCCGATAATGGGACTGGCGACGCATAGGAAATCCGGTTGCGCGGAGAGGGTCGCGTTCCGCGCGCCAAGTCGGCCGGCGTAGGGGCCGTGCGGGGGCCAGGCGCTCCGCAGGCTGGCCCGGCCCCGCGGGACTCCGGCGCCCGCCCCCCCCGGAAAGTTTTTCCAAAATTGTCCTTGCATCGCCGTCCGAGTTCCCGTATAGTACTTCTTCGCACGGGGGCGTAGCTCAGCTGGGAGAGCGCTTGACTGGCAGTCAAGAGGTCAGGGGTTCGATCCCCCTCGTCTCCACCCGAGCATTGAATGAGGCTCCAACGCAAGTTGGGGCCTTTTTTCATATAGGCACACAAGGTCAAAGGCGGCACCATGATCCTCCTGGTCGACAAGATCGAAAAAAGCTTCGGCGCGCACGTCCTCTTTAGCGGCGCGTCCTTCCAGATCAACCCCGGCGAGCGCTTCGCGCTCGTGGGCCCCAACGGCGCCGGCAAAACCACCATGCTCAAGATCATCATGGGCATCGATAGCCCCGACGCCGGCCAGGTCCAGTACGCCAAGGACTGCCAGGTGGGCTATCTAGAGCAAGAAACCAACCTGGAGCAAAAGGACACCACCATCCTCGCCGAGGTCATGGCCGCCGCCAAGGAAATTCGCCGCATGGGCGAGCGCGCCAACGAACTTCAGGCCCAGATCACCGAGCTCTCGGAACAGGGCAAGGACGTCAACGCGCTCCTTAACGAGTACGGCCAGGTCCAGGACCGCTTTGAGCACCTGGGCGGCTACGAGCTCGAGAGCAACGCCCGCAAAATCCTGTCCGGCTTGGGCTTTAAGGTCACTGACTTCGATCGCCCGTGCTCCGAGTTCTCGGGCGGCTGGCAGATGCGTATCGCGCTGGCAAAGCTCTTCCTACGTCATCCCGACCTGCTGCTTCTGGACGAACCCACCAACCACCTGGACCTCGAGAGCGTCCAGTGGCTGCGCGGCTTTATCGCCAACTACGACGGCGCCGTGCTCATCGTCAGCCACGACCGCGCCTTCATGGACGCCTGCGTCGACCACGTCGCCGCTCTCGAAAACCGTCGCGTGACCACCTACACCGGCAACTACAGCAGCTACCTCAAGCAGCGCGAGGACAACCTGGAGCAGATGCGCGCCAAGCGCGCTGCCCAGGAGCGCGACATCGCCCACATGCAGGTCTTCGTCGACAAGTTCCGCTACAAGCCCACCAAGGCCGCCCAGGCCCAAGAGCGCATCCGCAAGATCGAGCAGATCAAAAAGGAGCTCGTCATCCTGCCCGAGGGCCACAAGCACATCGACTTTAAGTTCCCCGACCCGCCGCGCTCCGGCGACATGGTCGTGGGGCTCGAGGGTGTATCCAAGTCCTACGGCGACAAGCACATCTACAGCGATATCGACCTCAAGCTCTACCGCGGCGAGCACGTAGCGCTCGTCGGCCCCAACGGCGCCGGCAAGTCCACCCTCATGAAGATCCTCGCCGGCTTGGAGCCGCCCACCACCGGCACCCGCGACCTGGGCACCAACGTGGGCGTGGCCTACTACGCCCAGCACGCGCTCGAGGGCATGACCGAGTCCAATACCGTCCTGCAAGAGATCGACACCGTTACGCCCAAGTGGACCGTGCCGCAGCAGCGAAGCCTGCTGGGCGCCTTCCTTTTTAGCGACAACGACGCAATCGAAAAGCAGGTTCGCGTCCTCTCCGGCGGCGAAAAGGCGCGTCTGGCCCTGGCCAAGATGCTCGTGGCGCCCGAGGCGCTCCTGTGCCTGGACGAGCCCACCAACCACTTGGACATCGACTCGGTGGATATGCTCGAGAACGCCCTGCAAAGCTTCCCCGGCACCATCGTGCTGATCAGCCACGACGAGCACCTGGTACGTGCCGTGGCCAATCGCGTAATCGACATCCGCGATGGTAACGTCACGGTCTACGACGGCGACTACGACTACTACCTCTACAAGCGCGAGGACCTCGCGGCCCGCGCCGCCGCCGAGGCGGCAGGGGAGAGTGCGCCGGCGGCGGGCAAGCCCGCCTGCGCCGCCCAGGCCAGCACCCCCTCCGCTGCTCCCAAACCGGCGGAGGGCAAAAAGACCAAGGAGCAAAAGCGCGCCGAGGCCCAGGCCCGCGCTGCACTCAACAAAAAGCTCAAGGGCGTGCGCAACCAGCTCAAGAAAATCGAGACGGAGCTCGACAAAAAGCGCGCCCGCTATGACGAGCTTATGGAATTGATGGCAAGTGAAGAGCTTTATGCCGATCAGGACAAGTTCAACGCCGCGCTGGGGGAATATAACGGCCTTAAGCAAGAGCTTCCCAAGCTCGAGGACGAATGGCTCGAGCTTTCCACCCAGATTGAAGAGGAGACCGCGCGTGAACTCTCGTAAGGCCACTGCCGTGGCGATGAGCATCATCGCCATCGCCTGTCGCATCTGTGGCATCTTTATGAGCGCAATGACCGTGCTGCTGTGCTTTAGCGGCCTCACCGCCAAACTGCAGATCGTGGGCTTTGTCGTTGAGCTTTCGCGCGCGCTGCCGAGCGCCATCGCCGGCTACGGCGTCATCACGTCGCCCTTTGGCGGTGTGTTCCGCCTGGATTACGCCATCGTCGCCGTCATCCTGTTTGTGATCGACCACCTGCTCACGCGCGCCTCGCGCCGCGTCCGCTAGGGGAGTGCCATGTCCAGCAGCTACATCATGAACCTGCTCGCCAGCGCCGTCGCCGTCATCGTGGGCATCGTCATCCACGAGAGCGCACACGCCGCCGCTGCCTGGGCTCTCGGCGACAAGACGGCCCGATCGCGCGGTCGTGTCTCGCTCAACCCGCTCAACCATATCGACCCGTTTGGCACCGTCCTCCTGCCGCTGCTCATGCTCGCCGCCGGCGGTCCCGTGTTCGCCTTCGCCAAACCCGTGCCCGTCTACCTCAACAACCTCAAGCACCCCAAGCGCGACGAGGTCCTGGTGAGCGTGGCCGGCCCCGCGTCGAACTTCGCCCTCGCGTGTCTTGCCGCGGTCCTCATGCGCCTGGCCTATGGCAGCCTCTACACCAGCATGTCATTTGCCCTGGTATCACAGATCATGAACTTCGGCGCCACGTTCATCGTGGTCAACCTATCGCTTGCGTTCTTCAACCTCATCCCGATTCCGCCGCTCGATGGCTCGTCGATCATCGTGCCCTTCCTCAAGGGCAAGGCACTCAACAACTATTACCGTCTGCAGCAATACGCCATGCCGATCCTTATCATCGTGCTGTACCTGCTGCCTATGTGGACCGGCATCGACGTGATCGGTCGCTATTTCGACGTTACCGTGTATCCGCTTGCTGAGCAGCTGCTTAACTTCGCAATCGCCGGCATCTAAGGTAAACTTACAGGTCGACCGTGCAAAACGGTCGTAACATGCACCCAAACCGCGCCGCGAAGGCGCCGTCAAAGGAGGTCGAAGATGTCGTATCACGTGTCGACGCAGGTCTACAGCGGACCGTTCGACCTGCTGTTGCAGCTGGTAACCCGCCAAAAAGTAGATATCGGCGCCATCTCCATCAGCGAGGTGGCCGAGCAGTACCTTGCCGAGGCCGAGCGCATCGAGGCGCTGGACCTGGACGTGGCGAGCGACTTTTTGCTGGTCGCGGCAACCCTTTTGGACATCAAGGCCGCCTCTCTGGTGCCGCAGGAGGCCCCACGCAAAGTCGATGACGACGATGGCGAGTTCGACGAAGACCTCGAGGAACTCAGTACGCTCGACGGCGACGCCCTGCGCGAGGTCCTGATCCAGCGCCTCATTGCCTACAAGCAGTTTAAAGGCGCGGCTGCGGCCCTCGGTGCCCGCATGCAGGCCGAAAGCCGCATGCACCCGCGAGTGGCCGGCCCCGACCCCGAGTTCCTAGGCCTTATGCCCGACTACCTTGCCGGCATTACCCTGCGCGGCCTGGCCGTTATCTGTGCCGACCTAGACGGCAAGCGCCAGACCTTCCTGCTGGAAGCCGAGCATGTGGCGCCGCATCGCGTGCCACTCGACCTGACCGTGGCCTCAGTCGACCGCTTTACCATGGCGCACCAAACCTGCACCTTTCGCGAACTATTGGACGGCGACGCAGCCACCGAGCAGCTCGTCGTCACCTTCCTGGCCATGCTCGAGCTCGCCAAGCGTGGCTCGCTCACGCTGAACCAGGACGAGATCTTTGGAACCATCCGCATCAATCGCGTCGAGGGCGCCGAGGCCTATGTACCCGGCGAGGGCCCCGAGCTCACCGAATAGGAGCGGCAACCATGTCAACCCTTTCCACGCTGGAGGCAAACAGTCTCAAAGGCGCCTTGGAGGCGCTCCTGCTGGTGTCGAGCGACCCGGTAAGTGCGCCCGCGCTGGCCGGCGCACTGGATATCGCCCCCGGCGAGTGCGCGTCGCTGCTCGCTGAGCTCAAGGTTGAGTACGAAGAGGCCAACCGCGGCTTTCAGCTGCGCGAGGTCGCCGACGGCTGGCGCTTGTTTACGCACCCCGCTTACCACGACGTAGTCGAGTCCTATGTGCTGAGCTGGGACACACAAAAGCTGTCGCAGGCGGCGCTCGAGACGCTCGCCGTCATCGCCTATCACCAGCCCGTGACGCGCGAGGTGGTCAAGGGAATCCGCGGCGTCAACTCCGACGGCGTCATCGCTTCCCTCGTGGACAAGGGCCTGGTGCGCGAACTCGGCCGCGACCCCCAGCGCGGTCAGGCCATCATCTACGGCACGACCAACGCCTTCTTGGAGAAGTTTGGCCTGCGCTCCACCCGCGACCTGCCCGATCTGGAGCAGTTTGCGCCCGACGAGCAGTCGCGTCAATTTATCCGCGAGCGCCTGAGCGGCCGCAGCATTCAGTCTACGCTCGAGGAGCAGGCCGAGGACCTGGACGAAGAGCGCGAGCTGATCGATACCGATGTTGAGGATATTGAGGCAGTCGAGGACGAGGACACCCTGGTCGTAGACGAGACCTCGGAGGATATGCATGACGAGGATTAATGAAGCAGGGGAGACGCGCATCGCTGGCGCCCCGGGCACGCCCGCGTCCGGCGCCCAGCCCGTCTACCCGCACACCATGCGCCTGCAGCGCTTTTTGGCGCGCGCGGGCGTCGCGAGCCGCCGCGGCTCGGAGGACCTGATGACCGCCGGCCGCGTGACCGTCAACGGCCAGGTCGCGACCGAGCTGGGCACCAAGGTCGACGTCGACCGCGACCACATCGAGGTCGATGGTATGCCCGTCAAGCTCAACCAGGGCGCCGTGTACCTGATGCGCTGGGCGCCGCCCGGCTCCCTCACCACCATGAGCGATCCGCAGGAGCGCCCTTGCGTGGCCGACCTGGTCCCCCGCGACCGCTTTCCGGGACTTTTCCCGGTGGGCCGCCTGGACCGCGACACCACAGGCCTTTTGCTCTTTACCACCGACGGCGACCTGTCGCAGGACCTGCTGCACCCCAGCAAGCACGTCTACAAGACCTACCAGGCACTCGTGGACGGGCAGCTGACCGACCGCGATCTAGAACCGCTCCGCCGTGGCATCGAGCTCGACGACGGCCTATGCCAGCCGGCAATCTGCCGAGTCATCAACGCGCGCGAGGCCGTGGCCGTGGCTCCGCAGGGCGTCAAGCCCGGCACCACCGCCGTGGAGGTCATCATCCGCGAGGGTCGCAAGAATCAGGTTAAGCGCATGCTGAGCAAGATTCACCACCCGGTGATTCGTCTGCACCGCTGCAACTTTGCGGGCCTGGAGCTTGAGGGCGTGGCCAAGGGCTCGTGGCGCGAACTCACCGAGCGCGAGGTGCAGATCCTCAAGGCCGGCGGCATCCCGCCCAAGCAGGCTAGCTCCAAGCGCGTCGCCGCGCCGGCGACCAACGCCGCCAGCCGCACGCGTCACCACGGCAGCC
>UQJA01000102.1 GCA_900541285.1 uncultured Collinsella sp. | reverse complement strand
CTGGACGAGCTCGGCCTGTCCATGTCCACCGCCGTCAACGCGTTCCTCAGGGCGCTCGTCAGAGAGGGTGGGATGCCGTTCGAGATGAGGGTCAAGGCGCCGGCGCCCGACGGGGAGACGGCGAGATAGCCGGCAGGCCGGCATGAAACGGCAGGGCCAGGCGATCAACTCGTCCGGTCTCGGGCGCATCGCCCCCTTGCCGGATTCAAATCCGACAAGGGGGCGACCATTGTGCAATCGCAAGAAGATGATGGGGCGGAATGTCAATCCTGGTCTAACAGAGCCTTACGATTTCCGTATCCCGACCGGATGGGACGCCCATCCCCGTCGTAGTTACCAAAAAGCGCGTCAAGAACTTCAACCTACGCGTCACATCGAGTGGTGAGGTCCACGCCAGTGCACCGCTCGGCGCCAGCCGCGAGCGCATCGAAGCGTTTGTAAAGCGCAACAGTGCCTGGATTGTCAACCGACTTGCCCAGCGTGAGCGACGTCAGGCGACGGCGCGAGAGCCGCTCAGTCCCTCGTCCATCATTGCACTTTGGGGCAAGCCCATCACGGTACAGGATGCGCTCGATCACAACTTTGCATCACCCGCACCGCGACCCAAACAGGCCACCTTCGCAAGTTTTATGGGTACCGATGAATCGGACGAAAGCCCACAGGCAAAGCGGCACGCAATCCTCGACGGCCTAACGTCCGATGAGCTCCAAGCCCACATCGACCAGCTCTATACGTCCGAAGTCACATCGGCGCTACGCGATATGGTGCACGCATACGAAATCGCAATGGGTGTCGCCGTTTCCCGCGTTTCCGTACGCAGCATGAAAACGCGTTGGGGCTCATGCACGCCAAAATCCGGCGCCGTTCGCATCGCACGAGAACTTGCCGCCTATCCCGTCGAATGCCTCGACATGGTTGTCGCCCACGAGCTCGTCCACTTGCTCGAGCCAAGCCACAATCAGCGATTTCACGCCCTGCTCGACACGTACTGCCCCAACAATAGAGCGCTGTCACAGCAGCTCAAGCAGCCGCCCATAGAGATGTATTAGAACCGGTTAGCGCACGCGCTCGATCTCGACACCGCAGCTTGCCAGGGGAAGACCGACGGGCGCCCAAGGCTTATCGAGCTTGATGCGCACACCAAGCAGCAGGGGGTAACGACGTAGCAGCATCGAGGCCACACCCTCGGCTGCAGCCTCGATGAGCTTAAACGTATGCTCGCGCAGATAGCCATCGACATCGTGGCACACCGAGCCATAGTCAATCGAGGCGTCCAAGTCATCGTGCTCTCCCGCTGCACGCAAGTCGGCATAGAGCACCAAGGACACGATGAATTTCTGGCCCAGCGCGTTCTCTTCGGGATACACGCCGTGGTTGGCAAAGACCTCGAGACCGTCGATAGTAATGCGATCGGCATGGCGAAGATCATCATAGCTCACGTGGGGCACCGCCGTTGCAGTGGATATTTCGCCCCTTCCACGGCGGGCGAGCTCGGCGCCTTCAGTCTTGGTTGCATTCTCGGGCAGTTTCTTGTTACTCATCGCGATCGTCTCCTTCGTTTAGAACCCCGACCGCGCAACTAACTACACGCGAATCGACAGGTTCTTTTTATCATCGCTCCAGTTGCAAGCATTGCGCGCGGGGCATGCAAAGCAGGCGCGCGACGCTTTGTCGGCTGCATAGAGCAGGCGCTCGAGCGGTTGGCTGTTCACGCGCAGCTTTCGATGGCCCAGAATGGCCGTCTTAATGGCTGGCTGCGGCATCGGCCGGCTCAAACGCTACGTCATCGGGCATACCGCCGAGAATCGCATCAGCGACGCGTTCGCTTGCAACATCATGGGATATACCCGATTCATACTGTTCATCTTTGCCGATATCGTGAAGAAGTGCCGTGGCGTAGATGACCTCGCGGTCAAATTCGAGCTGTTCCTCGAGATTCTTGATCCACATAATGCGAGCGACATCCAGCAGGTGGTCAATACCGTGGCGGCAGAAGATGCGCCCCGATTCCAACTGTGCAATGTTGCCCAGGTGCCGCCGGAACAGACCGTTGGCACAGATGTAATCAATGCGAGGCATGGCATCAAAAGGGGCCAGGCCCGAAGCCATGAAGCCGCGACGCGGCGTCCCCCCATCGGTCTTCGATGTAAAGTCATTGACGACCCTCATGCTAACGGCCCAGCATCCTAAAGAACCGCTCCTCGAGCGACGGATCGGTCTCAAAGACGCCGCGGCGAGCGAGCGTCACGGTCTTGGTGCCAGGCTTTTGCACGCCGCGCATGGTCATGCACATATGCTCAGCCTCCATGAGCACAATCGCTCCCTGGGGAGCGAGATACTCCATGAGGGCATCGGCAACCTGTGCGCACAGCTGCTCCTGCAGCTGCAGACGACGGGCGTAGACCTCAACCGTGCGGGCAAGCTTAGAGAGCCCTGCGACACGGCCGTTGGGGATATAACCAATGGCGGCCTTGCCATAAAACGGCAGCAGATGATGTTCGCACAGCGAGTAGAACGTGATGTCGCGCTCGATAACCAAATCGTTCGAAGCGACGGCAAAGGTTTTGGACAGGTGCTCCTCGGCACTCTGGTCCATACCGCCGGCGATCTCACCATACATACGGGCAACGCGCGCCGGGGTCTCCAGCAGGCCCTCACGAGTTGGGTCCTCGCCTATGCCCTCAAGCAACAGCTTAATGGCGGCCTCGACTTTTTCCTGATCGATCATCTGGGCCTCACTTTTCCGATTTTGCGTTCGCGCTATGGTACCACGCCCTTTGGCATCGGCCACAAGCTACATAGTATGGGTCGAATAGACTGGATCGTCCCGCCAAAGTTCAACCGCATCACAAAGCGCAACACCCTCGCGCTCAGCACGGTCGCGCGTAGCGTTCATATCGATCACACGCTGGTTACTCGAGCCTCTAAAACGCAATGAGATATCGTACAGATCCTGAACAAACGGGCCGTCCACCAACATGTCGAGGCGGGCCAGGATACGGTTCGTCACCTCGGTATGATGACGGCCACCCGGCATAAGCTCCTCGAGCACGTCGCCGGTAAAGCACCAAATGGTCTTGCCCGACCCCGCGGGATAGGCCGCACGCACGCGTTCGATAAAGTCAACAAGCCCCACCTGATTCTCGGGCTCCATAGGCTCGCCGCCCAGAATCGTCAGACCATCGATAAAGGGGTGGTCGAGGCTCTCGATAATCTTGTCCTCGACGGCACGATCGAACGGCTCACCCGCAGCAAAGTCCCACGCGACAGAGTTAAAGCAATTCTTGCACCCACGACGGCACCCGCTCACAAACAGAGAAGTACGAACGCCTTCCCCATCAGCAATGTCGAAATACTTAATGTTCGCGTAGTTCATAGGTAACTCTCCCGGGAGGTCGGGACATATCATCCCGTCCTCAAACATTCTCGGCCTTCGGCCTGCGAAACTGCGGGCGGGACGATATGTCCCGGCCTCATGCAAAGGGTAACTCAATGAACGAAGCGAACATCGAGTATAGGGTTCGAGGTCCAATAAAAACTTTGTTGCAGCTCAACCGCCATTGCAAATCAATCGCTGCTGCAGCTCGAATTATTTCCGCTAAAAACTTCGAGGAGTGAGCAGACCGCGAGCTGCATCTCAGCTACGTCAACTTGGCCGCCCCGTAGCGAGGCCCCGGACCTTTGCTCGATATGAGTTCCGCACGAACAGGAGGCGCCAGTGGCGCCTCCGTCGTGAGCCAGGACTGTCCGAAATAGCGAGTAAAGGTCCGGGGCCTCGCTACGGGGCGGCCTGGGATGGTTATTAGAGATGCAGCACGCGGTCGCGGATCTCCTCGGTTCGACCCTGGTTCCAGAACTGGGTACCGATGTAGCCGCACGTACGACGGGCGACGTTCATCTTCTCCTGGTCACGATTGCCACAGTTGGGGCACTCCCACACCAGCTTGCCGTCATCCTCGACAATCTTGATCTCACCGTCGTAGCCGCACACCTGGCAGTAATCGCTCTTGGTGTTGAGCTCGGCGTACATGATGTTGTCGTAGATGTACTGCATCACGCGGATGACAGCCTTGAGGTTGTCCTGCATGTTGGGAACCTCGACGTAGGAGATGGCACCGCCCGGCGAAAGCTGCTGGAACATACCCTCGAATTTGAGCTTGTCGAATGCGTCGATCTCCTCGGACACGTGGACGTGGTAGCTGTTGGTGATGTAGCCCTTGTCCGTCACGCCCGGGATGATGCCAAAACGACGCTGCAGGCACTTGGCGAACTTGTAGGTCGTCGACTCAAGCGGGGTACCGTACAGCGAGAAGTCAATATCGCTTTCGGCCTTCCACTCCGCGCACTTGTCGTTCATGCGCTGCATGACGGCCATGGCAAAGGGCGTGCCCTCCTTCTCGGTGTGGCTGTGGCCCGTCATGTACTTGACGCACTCATACAGGCCGGCATAACCCAGACTAATGGTGGAGTAACCGCCCACGAGCAGCTTGTCGATCGTCTCGCCCTTCTTCAGGCGGGCGAGGGCACCGTACTGCCAAAGAATCGGCGCGGCATCCGAAAGCGTACCCATCAGACGCTCATGACGGCACAGCAGGGCGCGGTGGCATAGCTCAAGGCGCTCGTCGAAGATCTTCCAGAACTTGTCCATGTCCTGATGCGAGCTCAGCGCGACATCAGGCAGGTTAATGGTCACAACGCCCTGGTTAAAGCGGCCATAGTACTTAGGCTTGGTCGGGTCATAGTTCAGCGCGTTGGCGACATTGTTAAAGCCGTTGCCCGAACGGTCGGGCGTCAGGAAGCTGCGGCAGCCCATGCAGGTATAGCAGTCGCCGTTGCCCGCGGTCTCGCCCTTCGACAGCTTGAGCTCGCGCATCTTCTTCTCGGAGATGTAGTCGGGCACCATGCGCTTGGCGGTGCACTTAGCGGCCAGCTGGGTCAGGTAGAAGTACGGGGAATTCTCGTGAACGTTATCGTCCTCGAGCACATAGATGAGCTTGGGGAATGCCGGGGTAATCCATACGCCGGCCTCGTTCTTAACGCCCTCGTAGCGCTGGCGAAGCGTCTCCTCCACGATCATGGCAAGGTCGTGCTTCTCCTGAGGCGTACGGGCCTCGTTAAGATACATAAAGACCGTCACGAACGGCGCCTGGCCGTTGGTGGTCATAAGAGTTACGACCTGATACTGAATCGTCTGAACGCCGCGACGGATCTCGTCACGCAGGCGGTCCTCAACAACCTCGCGGACCTTTTCGGGAGATGCGGAAACGCCGAGCTCCTCGAGCTCGCGGGCGACCTCGCCGCGAATCTTCTGACGGCTCACCTCAACAAACGGAGCAAGATGGGTCAGCGAAATCGACTGGCCGCCGTACTGGGAGGAAGCAACCTGAGCGATAATCTGCGTCGCGATGTTGCAGGCGGTCGAGAAGCTGTGCGGCTTCTCGATCAGCGTGCCCGAGATAACGGTGCCGTTCTGGAGCATGTCCTCCAGGTTCACCAGGTCGCAGTTGTGCATGTGCTGAGCAAAGTAATCCGAATCATGGAAGTGGATCAGGCCCTCATTATGGGCGTCCACGATCTCCTGGGGCAGCAGCACGCGCTGGGTCAGGTCCTTGGAAATCTCGCCGGCCATATAGTCGCGCTGAACGGAGTTGACGGTCGGGTTCTTGTTGGAGTTCTCCTGCTTGACCTCTTCGTTATTGCACTCAATCAACGACAGGATCTTGTCATCGGTCGTGTTCTTCTGGCGCTTCAGGCTCTGAACATAGCGATAGATGATGTAGTGGCGGGCAACCTCGTAGCAGTCGAGACGCATGATCTCGTCCTCGACCAAATCCTGGATCTCCTCGACCGAAACGGTGTGGCCCGCGTTCTCGCATGCCTCGGCGACGTTTTGCGCCGCATAAACCACCTGGCGGTCGGTTAGACGAGAGCTCTCCTCGACCTCCAAGTTGGCGGCGCGGATGGCATTGACGATCTTATCGATGTCAAAGACAACCTCGGTGCCGCTGCGCTTGATGATCTTCATCCTCTTGCCTCTTTCGCGTCGTAGCCTCATTGCGCTTCAGAGCCAAACGATGCCCGGCAGGGCTTGCCCCTGTCTTGCGGCGCCGTCGCGCAATCTGTGTTCTCGATAAACCATAAGCCTCCATGCGGACATTCCCTAGAGCCAATCAAGCGGCTCAAGGACACGTTCGAAAGAGGCAGTTAAGGTCTTCGTTCTCTGTCCGCCATCTATCATACGACAAAGACACATCTATATCCTGTATTCTTTTTTTAGTTCAAACACAACATATAGTGTTTCAGCAGGTCAAAGCAATTGGTCATTTTCCAGACGCATTAATTATGAGGGGTTCTTGGCAAGTCGGTAAAACGTTACCAACACGGCTACCTGCATGGCAGTTATAAAACCCCCTTAGTCAAGCCGCTGACAAATCCTACCAAAACCAAGCCGCTCACGCCAAAAGAATCCAAAAGATTATGCTTGACCAACATGTTGCGGTCACGATCGGCCAGGACGTATGCAATCTGCCGGCACCTCTACGGGATGCGAAGACCATCGCGTACAGACCTTGGATCAATATTTGGTGGCTTATTTGGCGGCGTGCTTGGTGGCAAAACAAAACAGCCCAGAGGACATAGCCTCTGAGCTGCGAACATTTGGTGGGCGT
>UQJA01000101.1 GCA_900541285.1 uncultured Collinsella sp. | reverse complement strand
GGTCGCCAAGCCCCCCCGCCGTTCATGACCTCGGCGTATCCGCCGCGGTTCCAGCCCTTCCACTTGATCTTGACCTCGCACTTCGCCTTAGCCATCGGTGCGGGTCACCTCGCAGGTGAGGTCCCAGGGGCCGGGCGTATTGGCCGCGGTGTATCGCTTGGGGTCGCCGACCACCTTGTAGTCGGTGCCGCGCACCGTGACCGTCGCGTCCTTGAGGTCAACTTCCGCGCCCTTCGGGAAGCAGAGCGTGTAGGCGACCGTCACGCCGTTCGGGCGCGTCGAGTCGAGGTCGGCGGTCGCGCCGGGGCAGACTACGACGTTTTCGACCGCCGTCTCGGTCACCGTCTCGCCGGTAGGCTCGCCCAGCTCGTCGAACGACTGGGCCGCATTGCGCACGGTCACGGTCTCTCCTGATATGAGGCACATCATTCGGTCACCCCTCCCCTCTCCAGAGGCGTGAGCGACCCGAGCGCCTGACCGGTGAGGCCGAGGCGCCTGAGGTCGCTCTTCCCGAGGTACATCTCGCCGAGCGCCGAGCCGTAGGTCACCGATGCGGTGTAGATTCCGGCCCCCTGGCTGTACTGCGTGGCACCGGCCATCGCGGACGGTGCCGAGAGCACGCGGTTGACGAGCAGGCAGCACACGGCGGGGGCGGCGCGGTCGAACGCCGGGCACGCCCCCTCGGTGTACTCGCCGATTCGGTCCTCGAATGCCGCGAGCATCAGGTCGGATGCGTCCTGCAGCAGCACCTCGGTGCGCGCCGAGTCCGCGGGCTCGCCGTAGCGGGCCTTGTAGTCGTCCACGCTGGCGAGCGCGGCCATGGCTACTCGGCCTCCATAATCCCGGCGTCGACGAGGGCCTGGACGACCTTCGCGACGGTCGGGCTTGTGCCGGGGTTGGCGACCTTCTTGGGCACGGCGAGCGGCTTGCCGTCGGGCGAGACGAGCGCCACGTGCTGCGGGAGGATGCTGGACGCCTTGTCCGCGTCCTCCACGATGAATTTCTGGACTAGCTGAGCCATCTCGGTACCCCCTAGGCGCTCTTGAGGACGGCGAAGGCCTTGGGGTCGAGTACCGCGTATGCCAGGACGGCCTCGGTGCGGTAGGCGATCTGGTTGTAGCCCTTCAGGTCCTGACCGGTGTTGTCGGGGTCGCCGTACTCGATGACCTCGGCGGTGATGTCGCGGACCATGCCCCACTTGATGGCGGAGAAGTCGCCCATGATCGCGGAGACCTTGGTCGGGGTCTTGGCGAGACGGCCGTTCACGGTGCCGGACACGGAGGCGGGGATGCCGTCGAGGTTGCCCACGTTGAGGGACAGCGGCACCTCGGGGTACAGGCGCTGCCCGGTGGCGGGCACGCGCAGCTTGCGCAGCTCGGAGGCGAACTGGCGGCTCATGGCGATGCCGTTGATGCCGTAGTCGAGCAGGGCGTCGGAGAGGGAGTCGATGTCGTCGACCGGGGAGTCGGTCTTGGCGACGCTGTGGACGTCCTTGTCAGCGGTCAGGGCGGTGTAGCCCGTGAGGCCGAGGCCGGTCTTGGGGTTGATGGCGTGGTAGATGATGTAGTCGAGCGCGCGGCCCGCGGCGGCGGTCTGGTCGGCGATGATGTTGGAGATGATCTCCAGCTGGTTGTCCTCGTCGGCCCACTTCAGCTCGTCGGAGACGCGCGTGGTCGTGACGATCTTGGCGCGCTTTGCGACCACGGGGTCGGTGGAGATCTCGGAGCCGGACTTCTTGCCGCCCTCGGCGACGACCTCGGCCTCTGCGGTCGGGTTGAACACGAGATAGGTCGTGTCGGCGAACTTCTGCGGCGTGCTGGGGCTCAGCGTTGCGATGGTGGAGGTGTCCTTCACCTTGCCGATGATGGTGGAGACCACTCTGGACGGCAGCTTGATTTTCTGGGTGTCGTTTGCAGCCATTTCTGTGCCTTTCTTCGGGTTTGGCTTACTTCAGGAGGCGCTTGGCGAAGTCTCGCAGCGCCTCGTCCCCGCCCTTGCCGCCCTTGTCGAAGCTGCCGGGCTTCTCCACTCGCGGCGCGGGCTTTGTCTTGAATGCGGCGAGCATCTTGTCGCACCATGCGGCCATGCTCTCCTCGTCCTCGCCGACGATGAGGTCCGCGGGGACTCCCTTCTCCTGCGCGACCTTGGCGGCGGTCTTGGCTCGCGCCTCGGCCTTCTCCTTGGCGTCGAGTCGCTTCTCGAGCTCCGCGACCTTCTCGTCGGCGGTCTTCTTCGCCTGGTTGGCCTCGTCGAGTGCGCTCGCCGCGCCCTTGTTGGCCTTGGCCTGCTTCTCCCACTTGCGGGAGTGCGCCTTCTCGGCCTCGTAGAGCGCCTTGTAGTCGGGCTCCTCGCCCCCGGTCGGCTCCGTACCGCCCGTGGGCTCCGTGTTGGTCTCTACTGCCATGTCGCGTCCTTTCCCGGACCGTGCGGCCCGTCGGGCCAGCCGTGCGGCCGAGCCCCTTAGATGTGCGTTTCGGGCCGTGCGGCCCTGTCGCGCGGCAGTGTCCTACGGGCGTGAGATTTGGCCTGTTTGGCGTTTTTCGGCATGAAAAAAGCCGCCCGTGGGCGGCCATGCGGTATGATGAGGTTAGGCGGAAGCTGTTTGACTCACCTATTGAGACATGCAGCTCCCGCCTATTTTTTTATCGTTTGGAGCGACCCGTCGTGCCCAAGCATCCGCACCTCAGAGATTCCATACCTCCTCATGTACTTGCGTATCCACGCTTCGGCTTGGCTGTCGGTGACCGACTTGTTCTCGCTGACGTCGAAGACGGCGAACCGCACTCCGCTCTTGTTGGCCACGGACTTCATGTGCGACTTGAACGTGTTCTCCGATTTCGACGTGTAAACGGTCTTGATTTCGATGCCCGTGGACAGGTCGGCGCGGCTTACGGTCGTTTTTCCCTGTGCGTTCTCGCTCTTCAGGTGCACCTCGTCTTCCCAGAACTCGGTCTTGTAGCCCAGTGCCGCCAGCTTCTCTGCGGTTCTCCTCTCTCCGGGGTCTACCCTCCACCTCTTTACCTTGTCGCGCCTCACCGCATCGTCCGTGAACGTTATGCCCTTATGCTCGCCGCCCGCGTACCAAGACGGGTCGCGTAGCTCTATCTCGGATGCGACGCGGTTGTTGAGGTAGGCGGTGTACGCCTTCCCCTCCTTGTTGCCGTGGCGCCTCACGAGCGCTTCGCGTTCGTCCTCCGGCATTGCGTACCAGTCGGAGGCGATGCCGTCGCGGCCTCCGAGCGCGGCCAGGCAGTCGTTATACCTCTCGTACATCCCGTCAGGGTCGTATCCCTTGACTGTGGTCACCCCGTCGAAGCCGGGAACGATTCGGCAGTCGCAGTGCGCGTGCGAGTGTTCGGCCGCCTCCTCGGTCTTGGCGTAGAAGCCGAACGACGCGAGCATGAGGCAGAACCCGCACGTCTCGCCACGGGGAACGCGGGCGTACCACGGCTTTGCCGGGTCTTTGCACGCGTTGTGGGCGACGCACCTGTTGGCGGCGCGCCTGATCTCCTCGTCGACCCTCGTGACGCACCGCGAGACGAACACCTCGGGGGCGCCCTCGACGACCTTGCCGATGAAATATCTAACCGCGCCGAGCGTGGCGTCCGGGTCTCGCATGGACTCGGCGACCGCCCGATACTTCCCGGGGAAGCCCTGCGACGCCCTGACCGCGTCGTAGTATTCGGCCGCCCTGGCGGCGGCGCACGTGTCGGCGTAGTACCCGAGCACCGCCTCGATCGTCTCGTAGGCCCTCTCGCGGAGAGCGGCGACACCGCCGCCACCGCCGCGCTCCCAGCTCGACAGCAGGGACTCGAGCGCCGGCCTCACCTTCGCCTGGGCGTCTGCCGACAGCGCGTTCACCTCATCGGTCAGCTCGTCCAGCAGGCTAGTCGGCACCGCCGCCATTCTCGCCCTCCTTCGACTCGAACAGCGACGCGATAGCCGCGCTCGCCTGCGCCTTCTTGGCATCCGACTCGATGCGCTGGATCTGCTCGTCCGTGTAGTCGAGCATCTCGTAGGCCACCGTGGAGTTGGCGAGCTTCGGGAGCGCCTGCACCTGCTTGAGCAGCGCGTCGGACAGGCTCACCGTGGACGGGTACGCCGGGGACAGGAATCGCGGGTTTATCTCGTGGCCCGCGTCGCGCTCGGTGGCGAAATCGGTGCCGTTCGCCACGGCGAGCGCCATGTAGGCCACGTTGCGCAGCGCCGTGCCGTTGTCGCGGTTGAGGTTCTTGGCGTCGATGACCAAGGGCTCCAGGGACGCGGCGATAGCGTCCGAGGAGGACGGGTTGTCGTTGGACACGCCGAAGAAGCTCACCGGCACGTTGGTCACGGCCGACATCTGGCAGGCGAGCTGGCGCAGGTACTCCGTGAGCGGGGCCATCTGCAACTGAGCGGACTGCCAGACCGTGGGCTTGTCTCCGTCCGGGTCTTTGGTGATCTCGTTCACGGCGCCCATGCTCGCGTCGTACTTGTTGTCGTCGTTGAGCATCTTCTTGTAGGTGCCGAGCAGCCACGTCTGCGGCAGGGTCGCGGCCTCGGCGGCGACCTCCATTCGGGCGCGCTGTCGGATGGCGTCGTCGGTGATGCTCATGACGGAGCGGCTGATACGCGAGGTGCCGAAGGGGCGCTCGAGCGTCGCGCCATGAGCCATCGGCTCCATGAGGCAGCGCCCCATCGAGTGCTCGCGGTACTCGGCGACCCACGAGCCGCCGTCGCGCGTGAGCACCACGAGGCTGTCGTCGGTGAGCAGGTGTACCACGGTCGGCACGCGCTCGGCGTCGCCGGGCATCTTCTTGGACTCCGCCACGACGATGCCGGCCCTGATGGCCTTGCGCGCATCGTCCCACAGGGCCGCCGCCGCGGTGGCGGGGTACGCCGAGATGACCGGGTAGCCGCCGCCGTCCGTCACGGTCCAGAAGCCGCAGCAGTGCTTCAGCTCTCCGATGAGGTTCTTGCGGTAGAGGCGCTCCAGCTGGTTCGACTCGCAGATGGCGCGGAGGGCCTTGCTCGTCTGCTCATCCGCGCACGTGTAGCCGTTGAAGATGGAGCGGTCGGCGAGTGCGTGCACGGCCTTGCGGGGCCAGTCCACGCGCGGGTTGATCTTCTTGGCGAGGCTCGCCGGCATGGCGATGCCGAGGTCCTTCACCGACACGTGCCCGAGGTAGTAGTCCTCGCGCTCGAGGTTGCTGGCGCGGTGCTCGCGCCAGACGGTCATGAGCTCGCGGACGAGGGCCGCGTCACCCGGCTCCAAGCCTGCGGCGGGTGCTAACCGCCCCGCCCGGTCCCGAGGTCGACTACCTGCCCCGCCAGTTCCATGTTCACTGCTGCCATCAGAAGCTGGCCTCCTGTTCCCTTCGCGGGTCTCGTTTCGTTGTTCTAGCCGCCCAGAGGGCGAGCGATGCGGACTCGATGGGTGCGGCGATGGAGTCGGGGCCGTCCGCGAAGCCCCATCCGTCCCTGCCTATGTCGCGCTTGAGCGACTTGCGCGCCGAGTCGTCGAGCGCCGGCGACTCGATATGCGACAGCGTGCCCGAGTCGACCTCGTCCTTGAGCATCGACGCCGCAGCCTGCACGATTGCCGGGGTTCCCATCACGAGCGCGCACTTGCTGAAGCCGCCGTCTAGCATCCGCCGCTTGAGCGCATCCGCTCCTGACTTGCCGTCGATGCACGCGCACGCTATCTCGTCTCGGTTGCGCAGGAGCATGTCCGAGATCGCGACCGTTCCGCCCGACGCGCCCATCACGTCGTACAACTCGACGTAGGACGGGCCGTCCCTGTCGGCGCGCGCCCACGAGACGGCGGCGCGGGAGCCGTCCGCGGAGAACTTCACGCCAAACGCGAGCTTTCCGCCGGTGGGCGCTGAGTCGCGTCGGCACCCGTCCCACTTCTTGGAGGACAGGGCGTAGAGGAGCGAGCCTCCCGTCTTCGCCCACCACCCGAGGCGCTCGCGCGCGAACACGTCGGGCTGCATCTGCTCGGACTCGCCCTTGACGGCCTCGTAGTTGAGCACGGTGCCCATGGACGGGTTGTACTCGTACCAGCGGGACTCGTCGTGGACGTCGCCTATCTCGTCCGCGCCCCACTCGATCCACGCCATCTCGGACTCTCCGTCGTGCACGTCGTCGTGGAGGTCGCGGAACACCGTGCCGACGTTGTCGGGGCCTGGCGGCGTTCCGAGGTAGATGGTCTGCGGGTTGTGCATCGCGCTCGCCGAGATGGCAGGCAGGGACGCCGCCTGCTGCGTGTCCGTGAGCTCCTGCGCCTCGTCGTAGATGAGCACGTCGTAGGTCTTGCCTCGCGCCAGCGAGTTGGTGCGGGTGGTGAAGCGGATGAGTCCGCCGTTCTTGAGGCTGATGGCCTGCTGCCCGTTCGTCTTGCGCACGGCGAGCAGGAGGTCGTGCAGCTCGGTCTCGTCCTCGTCCTCGAATGGCTGGGACAGCTCCTTGAACATCTGGTCGGATGTGTCGCCGTGCTGGCAGGTGTACAGGATCTTCTCGCCGTTGAGCGCGCCGTAGAAGCACCTTGCTCGCACGACCCAGCTCTTTCCGTTCTGGCGCGGGATGGAGATGCCCAGCGTGCGCAGCAGGTACTTGTCGCGCGCATCGCGGGCCAGCATCGCGTCGAGCAGGTGCGGCTGCCACCGGGGCGGGGCGCCGGAGTAGGGGCGACCGTCGCCGCGGAGGTCCTCCGGGACGTTCGCCTCGTATGTCGGCGTCTGCCTGGGCTCCATCAGGCGCCCGCCGCCTTGGCCTTGCGCTCGCGGTCGGCGAACATCAGGCTCAGCACCCTAGCGCCGTCGCTCTGCGGACGCGCCTGCTGCACCTGGATGGGCACCGCCTTGCGCGACAGCCCGAGCAGCTCGTTGAGCGCGCGTATCTCGGCGGTCGCCTGCTTGATGACGGGCACTCGCATCCGA
>UQJA01000100.1 GCA_900541285.1 uncultured Collinsella sp. | reverse complement strand
CGGAGCCGTACGCTTGAACTGAGAAGGGGGAGGCCTCGCGGCCTCCCCCTTTTTGCGTTTGCGGGCTTTTGTCTCACATAGTAGCTGTGTTTTATAACCCTCGTTTGTCGCATCTTCTGTGAACGGGCTACAATAACTTAGTCTGTGCGATATGGAGGTGAACATGGCTGAAGCTGGTATCGGCGTTGATATCGTCGAGATTTCCCGTATGAAATCAATTCTTGAAAAGACGCCGTCGTTTGCTAGGCGTGTGTTTACCGAAGAAGAGCGTGCGTATTGCGATGCATCATCGCGCCCCGCTGCTCACTATGCCAGCCGCTTTGCTTCGCGCGAGGCGGTACTTAAAGCTCTCGGCACGGGTTTTAGTCAAGGCGTTGGTCGCAAGGATGTTTCGGTTACGCGTGATAAACTCGGCAAACCGAAGGCGCTGCTTTCGGGCCGTGCTCTCGAGATCGCTCAAGAGCTGGGTGTTGTTGAGGTCGCTCTTTCCATTACGCTTACAGGAGACTTAGCCGTTGCGAATGCCATCGCGATTACCGAAGATGCTCGGCCTAAGCCAAAAGAGGAAAAGGTGAGTACCAAGAAACGCGTAGCGCAGACATTTAAAGAGGCTCGCTCTGTTTTAGATGAGCTTGAGCAGCTGCAGAATTCAGCATTGACGGAGCACCTGGGCGATGCTTCGCAAGATACGCTAGGAGCATAGATGAAACCGGTTTTGAGTACCGAAGAAGTCGTTCGTCTCGAGGACATCATCGAACGCGAAGGGACTTCGAAGGCCGAGCTTATGGAGCTAGCGGGTGAGTTTGCCGCCAACGAGGTCTTGAAGCTCAATCCCGATCGGGTTCTCGTTCTGGTCGGTTTTGGTAATAATGGCGGCGACGGTTGGGTTGCCGCCGATATTCTGAGCCATAAGGGTGTGGACGTCGATATCGTTTCTCCGGTTGAGCCGGATGAGATTCCTGCTGCTCTGGCACGTCATGTTGCTCGTCGTACTGCCGGCCGCGATGTGCACGTTTGTGTCGGCCCCTCGCGTGACGAACTCGAGGTTTTGATCGATAAGGCCGATGTTGTTGTTGATGCCATTTTTGGTACCGGTTTCCACGGGAATCTGCGTGCGCCGTTCTCCATCTGGATTCCTACGGTCAATGAATGCGCCGATTGTGTCGTATCCATTGATGTCCCCTCGGGCCTGAATGCCGAGACGGGCGTTGTTGATGACGACTGCATTCGTGCCGAGCATACGGTGACGATGATTGCGCCCAAGATTGGTCTGTATAGCGCTGATGGCCCTGAGTATGCTGGCGATTTGATCTGCGGCAATCTTTACGACCGTCTTGACGAGGTCATCGATGATGTCGACCACGCCGCCGAGATTGTCGAGCCCGGTGACTTAGTTGATTACTTTGCTCCACTACCTACGAATATCGATAAGTATTCCCGTGGCTCTGTGCTTATTGTCGCCGGATCTGCGCAATATCCTGGTGCTGCCATTATGGCGGCCAAGTCTGCAGCTCGCGCGGGTGCTGGTTACGTGGCAGTCGCGGCTCCTGACGCCTGCGCCAATCTTATTCGCATGGCACTTCCTTCGATTCCCGTCTTTGCTATTCCGTCTGATTCCCGCGGCTCCTTTGGCGCCGCTGCGCGCATGACTGTGTGCGAGATTGCAAAGAAGTACAGCTGTGTACTGTGCGGTCCCGGTATGACGACATCTGCTGGCGCTATGCAGGTGGTTTCGGGCTTGCTCGAGCTTGATGTGCCGCTTATTTTGGACGCCGATGCACTCAACTGCCTTGCTAAGATTGCCATTGACGGTATTGATAGTAATCCCGAGATGTATCGTCGCGAGCAGCCGTTGGTTATGACGCCGCACTATCGTGAGCTTTCGCGTCTGGTTGCCGGTGACGAGGTGAACGACCTTGGTACCGCGATTGCGGCCGCGCAGAAGGTTGTCTGGGCTGCAGGCTCCGACAATCTGGTGGTCATTGCCAAGGGGCCGACGACGGCTATCTGTGGCGTTGAGCGTGTGCTGCTGCCGCTCTCGGGTCCGGCTTCTCTGGCAACTGCCGGTTCGGGTGATGTTCTCGCGGGTATTTTGGCCGGCACGCTTGCCACCATGCGCGACGAGATGGATCGTTGGGAGTTGCTGTATTCGTACGCCGTCGCACTTCACAGCTACGCCGGTTTTGCCGCGGCGACGGAGTATGGTGAGAAGAGCGTCATCGCGACCGATCTTATCGACTTGATCGGTCCTGCCATGGAGCTGGCGGCAAAGGATGCGCTCGAAGATCTGGGAATCATGGACGAAGGGTCGGATGACTAATCATGAACAAAGCCGATTTGACGCGCTGGTCCTGGGTCGAGATCGACCGCGGGGCGCTCCGCCGCAACACGAGGGCCTATAAGAACTTGCTGAATCCACGTCAGCGCCTGTGCTGCGTGGTCAAGGCCGATGCTTATGGTCATGGAGCTGTTGAGTGCGCCAAGATCATGTATTCGGCCGGTGCCGACATGTTTGCCGTGGCGACGGTTAACGAGGGCGTTGAGCTCCGACAGGGCGGGATTACGAAACCCATCCTCATCCTAAGCGAGCCGCCTATCGAGGCCATTCCGACGTTGCTCGAGTTTGATATCATGCCCTCGGTCTATACGTCTGACTTTGCTCTTGCGTATGGCGAATGTGCCGTCGCGGCGGGCAAAGTGGGTAAGTATCATCTCGCCATCGAGACGGGCATGAATCGTATCGGCGTTCACTACACGCAGGTGCTCGACTTTGTCCGCGGTATAAATTTCCATCGCGGTATTCAGTGCGACGGCGTATTTACGCACTTCGCCACGGCCGATGAACCTTCGGGCTGGGACTACAAGCTGCAGTGTCAGCGCTTTACCGAGGCCGTTCAGGCCATTAAGGATGCGGGTTTTGAGTGCGGTATCGTGCACTGCGCCAACACGCCGTCCTCGATGCTCGATCCCTCGATGCATTTTGATATGATCCGCGCCGGCGTTGGCTTGTATGGCATGCAGCCGTGCGAGCTGAGTGGCCGCGTGATGCAGCTTGATCCCGTTATGAGCGTCCATGCGCGTGTGACGCGCGTGGCACACCCTGCGATGGGTGAGGGCGTGGGCTACGGTTTTACCTACCGCGTACCGCGTACGCGCGTTCAGATCTGCACGCTGCCGATCGGTTATGCCGATGGCCTATCGCGTACGCTTTCCAATCGTATGGATGTGCTGTATCGCGGCGAGCGCGTGCATCAGGTTGGCAATATCTGCATGGACCAGTTTATGGTCGCCATTCAGTCCAACCCGGCACACGAGATTCCCGAGGCCGAGTATGGTGACGAGATGATCATTGTCGGCCGCGATGGCGATGCCGAGATCACTATGGACGAGATGGCCCGACTGCGCGGAACGATTAACTACGAGGTCGCCTGCGGCTTTGGCATGCGTCTCGACAAGGTCTACGTGTAGGAGCCGCTATGGGCGTCATGCACATCCCCGGCCATACCCATCAGGCACCACGTGAGGTCGCACTCGAGGAAATTGAGGCCGTTCTGGGCGATTGTCACCTCTGCCAGCTCTACCAGTCGCGTCACAATATCGTGTTTGGCGTGGGAAACCCTCGCGCTCGCGTCATGTTTATCGGTGAGGCGCCGGGTCGCAACGAGGATTTGCAGGGCGAGCCCTTTGTGGGGGCGGCAGGCGAGGACCTCAACGGCATTTTGTCGCTGCCGGGGCTCAAACGCGAGGACGTCTATATCGCCAACGTGCTTAAGTGCCGCCCGCCGGGAAACCGCAATCCGCGTCCCGAGGAAGTGCTGGCTTGCTCGCCGTTTTTGCGTGAGCAGATTCGAAGCATCTGGCCTGATATTATCGTGACGCTCGGCAACCCCGCGACGCACTTTGTGCTTAAGACCGAGATTGGCATTACTAAGCTGCGCGGCAGGTTCCACCAGATGGGGCATTTTGTAGTAATGCCCACTTTTCATCCGGCAGCAGCGCTGCGCAATCCGGCGTGGCAGGAGCTGCTGGAGGAAGACTTTAAGATGCTGGGCGATTATCTGGAGCGACATCCCGCACCAGAGGACGCCTCGGAATAATAAGGAGCATATATGTCCCTGGAGCGCCTGGGGGTAGGTACTTACAAAACGACTTGCGCTGCCGATACGGAGTACTTTGGCGAGCTAATTGCACCGTGCCTTGAGGACGGCGATGTGCTCATCCTGACCGGTGGCCTGGGAGTGGGCAAAACTCACTTTACCAAGGGCGTCTCGCGCGGGCTGGGCGATGGGCATATGGTTACGAGTCCTACGTTTGCGCTCATGGCCGTTCACGATCAAGGTCGTATTCCGCTGTTTCACTTTGATCTATACCGCCTGGAGCATGCCTACGAGCTCGAGGATACGGGCATTTTCGATGTGCTGGGCTATGAGGGTGCTTGCCTGCTGGAATGGGGCGAACAATTCCAGGACGAGCTGACGGATGAGTATCTTTCGGTGACGCTCAAGCGTGATGAGGGCGACAGCGATGTGCGAACGATAACGCTTGAGGCGCACGGTGACCGCGCAATGGAGCTTTCCCATTTGATTGATAAGGCTGTACAAGATGAGCTTGCATAACGACAACGCGCTGGTGGTGGCGCTCGATACCTCGACCGACATGCTTGCCTGCGCGGCAAGCTGGATTGATGGGCAGACGGGCGAGACGAAGCTCGTGAGTGGCGACCACATGTGTCGCCGTCACGCCAACGTTGAGCTCGTGAATACCGTTGATGGCGTGCTGGCTCAAGCCGGTCTGGATCGCAGCGATGTTGGTTGCTATGTGGTCGGTCGCGGCCCGGGGTCCTTTACGGGTGTGCGCATCGGCATCTCCACTGCCAAGGGCCTCGCGCGTGGTGCCAATGTTCCGCTGCTGGGCGTGTCGACGCTCGACGCTTGCGCTTGGACGGCGTGGAAGGCTGGCGTGCGCGGCAAGCTTGGTATCTTGGCCGATGCTATGCGCGGTGAGGTATATCCGGCGCTGTATATGCTGGTCGATGAGGGTCCCGAGCGTCAATTTGAGCGCGAACACGTGGTCAAGGCCGCCGTGGCGCTCGATGAGTGGCGCCGAGCAGCGGACTGGGACCAGGTTCAGCTGACCGGTGACGGTCTCGTGCGCTATGGCAAGCTGCTGGGTGAGGACGAGACCGCCCGCTGCGTGGAGCGCGACCTGTGGTGGCCTTCGGGCGAGGGCTTGCTGCTCGCGCACGCTGCGGGTGACGGCGATCCGGCCCGCGTCCTGCCGATTTACACGCGCCTTTCGGATGCCGAGGAAAACGAGCGCAAGCGTCTTGGTCTTGCCGAGAGTGCGCAGAGCGGAATTACGGGCGTTGCCGATGAGCTCGCCGGTCGTCATCTGCAGTTCCGTCCCATGGGCGCGGCGGATGCCGAGGGCGCGAGCGCGCTGGAGGCTGCCTGCTTTGAAGGTGCCGGACACGAGGCGTGGACGCCGGGCATGTTCCTGTCCGAACTGGGCGAGGACGTCGCTGCGCCGCGTAGTTGGTGGGTGGCACACGACGACGGCAAGCTACTGGGCCTTGCCGGCGGTATGGTCGTGGACGGTGATGTGCAGATTCTGGATATCGCCGTCGATCCGGCACATCGCCGTGAGGGCATTGCCCGCAAGCTGCTGTCGCATGTGAGCTATGATGCCCAGATGCTCGGCTGCACCACGGCTTCGCTCGAGGTCGAGGACGGCAATGAGGGCGCGATTGCGCTCTATAACGCTCTGGGCTTTACCGAGGCAGGACGGCGCCGCGGCTACTATGGTGCCGGCAAGGATGCCATCGTCATGACGGCCCCGCTGCCCCTGGTGCTTCCGGTCGACAATGCTTCGCCCGAGCCGACGGCGGCAGAGCAGCGCGTATGGCCGCTGCCTGCGCCTGGGCGCTCCGAGGGAGAGCGTGCCGAAATTGAGCGCCGCCGCCTAGTGCTCGCTATCGAGAGTTCCTGCGACGAGACGGCCGTGGCGATTATCGATGCGGATGGCAATATGCTGGCCAACCAGGTGTCGACACAGATTGATTTCCATGCCCGCTTTGGCGGCGTGGTGCCCGAAATCGCCTCGCGCAAGCACGTTGAGGTGATTGTGAGTGTCGTGGATGCGGCGCTCGAGGATGCCGCAGCATCGCTGGGCCTTACGGGCGGAGCCATTGCCCCCAGCGAGCTTGCCGCCGTGGGCGTGACACAGGGTCCGGGCCTGGTGGGCGCGCTCGTGGTTGGCGTCGCCTTCGCCAAGGGCTTTGCCTACGCTGCCGGCAAGCCGCTCGTGTGCGTCAATCATCTTGAGGGTCATCTGTTTGCCAACCTGCTGGCGCAACCCGACCTCAAACCGCCGTTTATCTTCACGCTTGTCTCGGGCGGGCACACCATGCTCGTGCACGTGAAGGCGTGGGGCGACTACGAGGTGCTCGGTGAGACGCTCGACGACGCTGTGGGCGAGGCCTTCGACAAGGTAGCCAAGGCGTTGGGTCTGGTCTATCCCGGTGGCCCCATCATTTCCAAGCTGGCCGAGACGGGCAACCCCAAGGCGATCGATTTCCCCCGTGCGCTTAACAGCAGAGGAGACTATCGCTTCTCGCTTTCGGGCCTTAAAACCGCTGTGACGCTCTACATTGAACAGGAGACCAAGGCCGGGCGCACGATTCACCTGCCCGATCTGGCAGCTTCGTTTGAGGCAGCTGTCTTTGACGTGCAGTACAAGAAGGCCAAAAACGCATTGCACGCTAGCGGATGCAAGGAATACTGCATCGGTGGCGGCGTCTCGGCCAACCCGCATCTGCGCGAGATGATGATCAAGAAGCTTGGGCGTCAGGGGATTCGCGTAACGGTGCCGCCCTTGTCTGCCTGTACCGATAACGCAGCCATGATCGCGGAGGTCGCTCG
>UQJA01000099.1 GCA_900541285.1 uncultured Collinsella sp. | reverse complement strand
CCCTCGTCGGCGACCTTGTCGGCGAGCGCGGTCATCTTCTTGCCGGTCTCGTAGACGTTCTTGCCGTCCTCGACGTAGCCCTCCTGGCTAAAGTGCATGATCTCGATCTTCTCGGTTTCCTTCATGGCTTTTCCTTTCTGTCCTGCACGCGAATCTATACATCGCGTTTCTTTTCGATACCAATTATAGACATACACCCAACGTGTTTTTAATACCACTTTTCAATCTGTTCCAATCCTCGGTGAACGGTCGAAATTCTCTGGTGAGTGATATTAAATTAGAATTTGATGTATAGCTAACGCCCCCGGCGTCTCCCTTGCGTGACAAAGAACAGCGTTCCTACCAGCGCAATAATGGTCGATGCTCCAAACAGTACCGTCTGGACGCCCAAAGCCTCCGCCAAAAACGGAGCCGCCAGCAGCGGCACCACGCCGGCGCTCATCAGGCCAAAACGCACAAAGCCGGTAATGCGCCCCAGGTATTTGATGTCGGCACGCTCCTGAATCAAGATCATCTGCAGCGGCTCCAGGAACCCCCAGGCCAGACCGTTAATCGCCTGACCGATAATCGCGACCCCCAGCATATCGGTGCCCACGTACACCATGGACCCAATGCCCACGGCCATGAGCGCGCCGAGCAGCAATCGCAGGTTGACATGGCGAGCAGAAAGCTTGGTCAGGATGAACGCACCCACCGAGGAAGTGAGGCCCACGACCGAGGACAACCAGCCCAGCCAGACGATATCCACGTTGAGTACATCACGGTAGAACAACGACTCCAGCGAATCGAACGCGCCAAACGCAAAGAAACCCAAAAAGCCCGAGATAAAGATGAGGCGCAAGTCGTGGTCGCGAAACGTAAGTCGCGCACCCTCGGCCATGCCGCCCAGAATACCGCCCTTCGGCTTCTCCCCTTTTGCGGGAGCAACACACTCGTGACAGCCCAAGGAGAGCACGGCCGCCACACCCATCATGCCCGCCATGAGCAGATAAACCGATTGCGTGGCAAAACAGCTCACGATGGCACCGCCGAGCAGCGGGCCAGCGGTATAGGCGATATTGCTGTAGAACACCATGAGGCCGTTCACGCGGGTACGACCCTCGGTGGTCGACTCCAGGTATCCCGGAAACGCATGCGTGCAGGTGTTGATAAAGCCGCCCGCAAGTCCCAAGACGCACGCGGCAAACACAAGCCCGGGGACAGACAACGGCGCTAACCCCACGCCAAGCGATAGCACTGCCGTAATCACGCACGTCACAAACGACGTCCGGCGCGGTCCAAAGCGATCGATGACCGAGCCCGACACCATATTGCCCACCGACGTCATAAGATTGCGCGCGAGCGTAATGGCGGCAACCAAAAAGGCCGTGCCGGCCAGATCATACGTGGCCGCACCGATAAGCCCCAAAAAGTAGACCGCGTTGTTGGCGCACCACTGCAGGGACTCAATAAGAATCAGCCTGACCTCTGCCGGCGTCAGGCGCATTGCTTCGCGACCCTTCGCGAACATACGAACTCCTTCTATACAAAAAGGGGATGGAGAGCATAGGCCTGCTCCATCCCCTTTCCAGGTTGCAACGAAAATCTATGCAGCCGGGCCCTTACGCCAGCACGCCGAAGAACGCGCCGATGATGCCCACGACCATGGTGGCCACGATCAGCACCATGGGGTTGATCTTCTTGGACAGCAGCCAGTAGTACAGCCAGAAGGCGATCATGCCGAGCATGCCGGGCATGATGCCGTCCAGGATGTCCTGGAGGGTCTGGGCGTCCTCGCCCGAGCCGATGGCCACCGGGATGCTGGCCCAGAACATGTCCTTGCACATGGCGCCCACGACCATGACGCCCACGATGCCCACGCAGGTCATGATCTTCTGCATGAGGCCGGTCCTCTGGGCCTCGTCCAGGAAGCCCACGCCCAGCTCGTAGCCCTTGACGGCGCCCCAGATGCGCAGCGCGAAGCCGGGGACGTTGTAGATGAGCAGGAAGGCGATGGGGCCGAAGGGGTTGCCGGCCTGGCACAGGCTGATGCCCACCGCGGCGGCGACCACGCGCAGCGTCGACAGGAAGATGGAGTCGCCGATGCCGGACAGCGGACCCATGAGGGCGGCCTTGACGTCGTTGACGCTCTCGGGCTCGATCTCGCCGCGGGCGACCTTCTCCTCCATGGCCATCGCGATGCCGCCGACGAACGGGGCGAACTGGACGGTGATGTTGAAGAACGCGCAGTGGCGGTGCAGGGCCGCGGCGTAGTCGTCGGGGCGGCCGGCGTAGATCTTCTTGAGCATGTTGGCGACCATCAGGCAGAAGGCGATGTTCATCTGCTTGTAGTAGGTCCAGGAGAACTCCATGCCCAGGGCGCCGACGTTGACGGCGCTCTTGACGAGGTCGGAGCGCGTGATCTTGTTCTCGGGACTAGAAGTCATCGTCCTCATCCCCTTCCGCGGAGAGCTGGGGCTGGGCTCCGCCCAGGCCGAGCAGGTCGAACTTGTCGATGCCGATGATGATGGCGATCAGGGCGACGCCCAGGACGGGCACGTTGGCGTAGGAGCACAGCAGGAAGCCCAGGAAGTAGAAGGGCACGAGCTGCTTGGTGAGCACCAGGCGGCCGAGCATGGCGAAGCCCATGGCCGGCAGGATGTTGGCGGCAACGCCAAAGCCAGCAAGGACAAAGGGCGGGATGAAGTCGAGCAGGCCCTGGATGGCGTCAGCACCCAGATAGAACGACAGCGAGCACAGCAGGAACGCCATGATGATACCGGTCAAACCGATCAGGAAGTGCATCGCATAGACACCCTTAAGGTTGCCCTGGCCGGAGTAGACATCAGCGCGGTCGACCAGGATCGGCAGGGCGGCGTTAAGGATGTTCTTGATGGCAAGGCACAGCGTGGCGATGGGCATGGCAAGCGCGATGGCTGCCTCGGTGCTCTGGCCCAGCTGGATAGCGAAGGCGCAGGCGAGCACGCCGCCGATCGTCTCATCAGGCGGCACGTAGGCGCCGATGGAGATCGAGCCCATGAACAGCAGCTCCAGACTCGCACCGATCGCGAGGCCGGACTGCAGGTCCCCCAGCACCAGGCCCACGAGCGGGCACAGGACGATGGGGCGGAACGCGTAGAGGGTGCCGAGCTGGTAGTCGAGGCCTCCAAACGCTCCGACTAAGCCGACGAGGATTGCTTGGGTAAGCATGGTTCCTCCAAAATAGGAAATCTCGAGTCATAGCCGGTCACCGTCGCGCGCGCTGTTGATATCAATCCGGAAACTCGACCACACGGCCCGAAGCGTACCTGGTGTGCTGTTAACACCTATGCCAGGCACAAATGATTTGATACCAATTATAGATATGCAGGTTCTTACTATTTAATACCACTCGCTCAGCGGGGTGTTTTTTACCGTAAACGGCAGACGTATCCCATCAGGCGCGCTCTTTGTTTCGATGGCGGACAAGCGCCACCAGAAAGCCATCGCCAAAGGCATCGTATGCCAAGTTGCCTACAATCACCAAAACGATTATCGCCGCGCCCAAAAACTCGTTCCAGCGAAAGACCTCGCCAAAGAGGAGCGCCGACCAGCAGGGAGCGAGCACGACCTCGCTCATGCAAACCAAGTTGGCCGCAAACGCGTTAGTGCGCGCAATCCCCTTGGCATACAGCACACTCGCAAGGCCGCTGCAAAAAAGACCATGCACCAGCATAAGCCCCCACTCAAAGGGTTTTACGGAGCCTAGGTCGCCGGCAAAATAGACGATCGGCAGTATCGAGATGCCGCAGGAGATGAGCGAGGACACCATGGGCGACGCATCGGGGCGAGAGTTTAAAAAGAAACACAGCCCAAAGGTGGCTCCCGAAATGACGGCAAGCAGGTTGCCGAGCATGCCCTCGGCGCTCAAATCGCCTAAAAAGAAAAGTCCCATACCCGTAAAAGCAACCACCACGGAGGCAATCTTCGCAGGCGAGGGCAACGTGCGAGTTGCGAGCGACTGATACACGATAACGAAAATCATCGAGGTGTACTGCAGGACGATCGCGTTGCCGACCGTCGTGAGCTGGTTGGCAAAGTTAAACGTGGTGCCCGTCACGAAGTTGCAGACGGCCACAAGGACAATAAGGCGGCTGACGCGGAGGACGGGCCTGCCGACGAGCAGGATAAAGAGCGCCATAAATATTGCCGTGACGGCACCGATCAAAAGAGCTGACTGCGAATTGGCGCGAACGAGGATGCCGATAAAACTCCACAAGAGCGCCGTGCCAAATAGATACATCGCCCCGCTCACGCCATTATCGGGTGGATTGTCAGATCGAATCACGAAGCACCTCCAGCTAGCTTTCGGTAATAAAAAACGGCGACCACAACGGGTCGCCGTTTCCCTTGGGGGCAGAATAGAACGCAGGAACCTACGCCAGCACGCCGAAGAACGCGCCGATGATGCCCACGACCATGGTGGCCACGATCAGCACCATGGGGTTGATCTTCTTGGACAGCAGCCAGTAGTACAGCCAGAAGGCGATCATGCCGAGCATGCCGGGCATGATGCCGTCCAGGATGTCCTGGAGGGTCTGGGCGTCCTCGCCCGAGCCGATGGCCACCGGGATGCTGGCCCAGAACATGTCCTTGCACATGGCGCCCACGACCATGACGCCCACGATGCCCACGCAGGTCATGATCTTCTGCATGAGGCCGGTCCTCTGGGCCTCGTCCAGGAAGCCCACGCCCAGCTCGTAGCCCTTGACGGCGCCCCAGATGCGCAGCGCGAAGCCGGGGACGTTGTAGATGAGCAGGAAGGCGATGGGGCCGAAGGGGTTGCCGGCCTGGCACAGGCTGATGCCCACCGCGGCGGCGACCACGCGCAGCGTCGACAGGAAGATGGAGTCGCCGATGCCGGACAGCGGACCCATGAGGGCGGCCTTGACGTCGTTGACGCTCTCGGGCTCGATCTCGCCGCGGGCGACCTTCTCCTCCATGGCCATCGCGATGCCGCCGACGAACGGGGCGAACTGGACGGTGATGTTGAAGAACGCGCAGTGGCGGTGCAGGGCCGCGGCGTAGTCGTCGGGGCGGCCGGCGTAGATCTTCTTGAGCATGTTGGCGACCATCAGGCAGAAGGCGATGTTCATCTGCTTGTAGTAGGTCCAGGAGAACTCCATGCCCAGGGCGCCGACGTTGACGGCGCTCTTGACGAGGTCGGAGCGCGTGATCTTGTTCTCGGGACTAGAAGTCATCGTCCTCATCCCCTTCCGCGGAGAGCTGGGGCTGGGCTCCGCCCAGGCCGAGCAGGTCGAACTTGTCGATGCCGATGATGATGGCGATCAGGGCGACGCCCAGGACGGGCACGTTGGCGTAGGAGCACAGCAGGAAGCCCAGGAAGTAGAAGGGCACGAGCTGCTTGGTGAGCACCAGGCGGCCGAGCATGGCGAAGCCCATGGCCGGCAGGATGTTGGCGGCAACGCCAAAGCCAGCAAGGACAAAGGGCGGGATGAAGTCGAGCAGGCCCTGGATGGCGTCAGCACCCAGATAGAACGACAGCGAGCACAGCAGGAACGCCATGATGATACCGGTCAAACCGATCAGGAAGTGCATCGCATAGACACCCTTAAGGTTGCCCTGGCCGGAGTAGACATCAGCGCGGTCGACCAGGATCGGCAGGGCGGCGTTAAGGATGTTCTTGATGGCAAGGCACAGCGTGGCGATGGGCATGGCAAGCGCGATGGCTGCCTCGGTGCTCTGGCCCAGCTGGATAGCGAAGGCGCAGGCGAGCACGCCGCCGATCGTCTCATCAGGCGGCACGTAGGCGCCGATGGAGATCGAGCCCATGAACAGCAGCTCCAGACTCGCACCGATCGCGAGGCCGGACTGCAGGTCCCCCAGCACCAGGCCCACGAGCGGGCACAGGACGATGGGGCGGAACGCGTAGAGCGTACCGAGCTGGCAGTCGAACTTACCAAATGCGGCGATAAGTCCGATGAGGATTGCTTGGGTAAGCATACATCCCCCTTTCCATATAGGACACTACGAAGAGCTCAGACTCTTCGAAATTGAACGCCTAGAGCACGCTGGCGCAGTCGACCTTGGGGTCATCGGCCAGGGGTCGAATCTCGACCTCAACGCCACGATCCAGCATCTCGCGCACATCGGCTTCCTCGGCCGCGGTCAGGAAGATCTGACGAGAGACCTGACGAGCGTCGGGACGCTTCTCGTCCTTGGGCTTGGTGTTGCCCAGGTTGACCGACTTGATCTGCGGGCAGCCCTCAACAAGCTGCTTTGCCTCAGCGATAGTGGCGACGCAGATGATCATCTTGTACTTGTCGGTCACGCCCGAGTTGATAGCTTCGATTGCATGCTCCATATCTTTGATGACGAGCTTGCAGCCGGCAGGCTTGCCCATCTTGAGCGTCGCCTTCCACACCGGGTCGTTAGCGACCTTATCGCCCACGCAGAAGATGCAGTTGGAGCCAAGGCCCTGAACCCAGGAAACTGCGACCTGGCCATGAAGCAGGCGATGGTCAACGCGAAGTAGCTGAATCATAATGTGACCCCCCAAAGGTCTTGTGCCGTCATACGGCGTGTCAGTAGGTGCTGCGGATTAGAACTCTTCCTCCTCCTCGTCATCGACCAAAAGATCGTTGACAAACTTCACGCGCGTATCGTCCGCAGCGACGATGGCGCGAATCGTCTCCTCAACCGGCGCCGACTCGTCAGAGAACAGCAGCTGGATGAGCAGAGGAAGGTTCATGTTGGTAACGAGGTACGTGCGGGGACGCGTCTGGACGATCTTGGTGAACTCGTTGTTAACGCTACCGCCAAAGAGGTCGGTGCAGACAACGACATCATCGTCGGCAGACATGCCTGCCAGCAGTTTTTGGGCCTCCTCGGCCACGTCCATGCGGCCATCGACGAACATCGAAAGATCGTGGACGTTGTCGCGAGCGCCCGAGAGCAGCTCGACGCTCTCCTTGATGCCGGTGGCGAAGTGCGCATGGCTGGCGATGATGTACTGCCTCATTCTGTGTTCCTCTCAATAGCCCGGCACGTTCCCGCACCCGTTTTCTTTAGTAGTCGAACTGGTGATAGTAGCGACGATACTTGAGGTTGTGCTTGGTGACCGTCTCGTAGTAGCGAGCCAGGCGGTCGGTCACGAGCACCGTCAGAATCCACGGGGAGACGATGACGCGGAACTCGTCGTCAAGGCCGGGGATCGCGAACTCGGCGGTGTCGA
>UQJA01000098.1 GCA_900541285.1 uncultured Collinsella sp. | reverse complement strand
TCCTGCTCGCACGGAGAGCACATTAAGTGCTCTCCGGCTCGTGCGGAACTCGCGATGAACCTTACATTCCGCGTCGCCGAGCAGACGCCTCGGTGTTGAAGCGCGGCTTGTCATGGGGGCATCTGCTGAACATATATAAGTTGAAGGCCACGTCATGTGGCCTTCTTTGTATCCGGAAAGTGGATCCCGAAATTCATGTCTGGAACGGGATGCCGTTTCCGCCTGCAGTCCCATCCGGAAAGCGCATCCCATTCTGCAACCTAATTCTGGGACACACTTTCCGAAACCCCATCCATCCGGAAAGTCCGTCCCACTCTGAATACATCCAGCGAACGCATGCGAGCGTGTCTTCCAAGACGGCCTCGTCATCGGGATGATGGAAAATGTCGCCCCAGACGCTTGCCACGGTTGCGTCCACAAGTGTCAAGAAAAAGCCTCGAGAACTTCGAGGCTTTCACATTTGTATTGTTTTGCACGTAGGACCGCGAACGGCGAAGCTACTCTCCCAGCACGGCCTTCTTGGCGGCTGCAGCCATGTTGTCCAGATCTTCCTTGGTGGGGTGATCCTTTGCGGTAACCCAGTTGTCGAGCAGCATCTTAAAGCGGGCATTGTCGGGATCCTCCTCGAGCATTGCCTCGTAGCGCTGCTTAACCGCAGGACCCATCTTGCCCTGGCACATCGCCCAGCCCACAAGCTCGGCATCCCCAGCCAAATTGGAGGTCACGCGATTGATAATCTGCTGATAATAGCTCTGGTCGGCGCCAAAACCGCAGGTACCAAAGAGGAAAACGCGCTTGCCGTGCAGAGCGGAGAGCAGCGCGGCAACCGAAGGCGTGCACGCGCCCTTGTCGCACCAAAAACCGACGAGCACCGTGTCGGCCGCGCAGGCGCCCTGCGCCTCGAGCGCAACCTGATCTGCATCCGCATCGTCGCTCAACGCCGCGGCATGAACAAACTCAACACCCGCAGCCTGCAGAGCGCGCTTAATCGCGCCCGAAACCATCCTGGTATTACCGCTCTTGCTGTTAACCACCAAAGAGCACGTCATAGTCACGTTGCCTCGTTTCCCCCAAAACTAAAGCCACTAATGCAATTTATTAGATGAATATCTTAGTACTAACGTGACAGATGTAAACCACCGTCTGTCGATTGATTAATTTGCCCCACGGGCTTGCTCACTGGGCAAACTGGCTGCGGTAGAGCTCGGCGTAAAAGCCGCCTGCCGCTAGCAGCTCGTCGTGCGTGCCACGCTCGATAATCTCGCCGTCGCGCATGACCAAAATGCAGTCGGCGTTGCGGATGGTGCTCAGGCGGTGCGCCACGACAAAGCTTGTGCGACCGGCCATGAGCTCGTCGAATGCCGCCTGCACCTGCAGCTCGGTGCGGGTATCGATGCTCGAGGTCGCCTCGTCCAGCAGCAAGATAGCCGGGTCGGTGAGCATGACACGCGCGATGCACAGCAGCTGTTTTTGACCCTGGCTAAACGTGCCGCCGTCCTCGCCGATGACCGTATCGTAGCCGCCTGGCAGCTGCACGATAAACTTGTGCGCATGCGCGCGCTTGGCAGCTTCGATAACCTGCTCGCGCGTGGCGTCAGGACAGCCGTAGGCGATGTTTTCCGCCACCGTGCCCTCGAACAGCCAAGTGTCCTGCAGCACCATGCCAAAGGCACGGCGCAGGCTTGCGCGCGTGTAGTCACGCGAAGACCGGCCATCGACCATGATGCGTCCGGCATCGATATCGTAAAACCGCAGCAGCAAGTTGATGAGCGTCGTCTTGCCGCAGCCCGTAGGGCCAACGAGGGCAAAGCGCATGCCGGGCTTGGCCTCGATGCAGATATCCTGCAGCAGCTTGCGGTCGGACACGTAGCTAAAGTCCACATGCTCAAAGGCGACCTCGCCCTGCGGGGCGGCAAGTTCCACGGCATCCGCCGCATCGGGCTCCTGCTCGCGCGCATCGAGCAGCGCAAACATGCGGCGCGCCGAGGCATACGCCGTCTGGATCTGCGTAATGACGTTGGTGACCTCGTTGAACGGCTTGGTGTACTGGTTGGCATAGGACAGGAAAATCTGCACGCCGCCCACCGTGAGCGCAGCGGGCACGCCCGTGATCACGCCCACGCAGCCAATCACGGCGACCACGGCATAGATGATGTTGTTGATAAAGCGCGTACCGGGGTTGGAAAGCGAGCCCATAAACTGTGCGCGTTCACCTGCCGTATAGAGCTCGGCGTTGAGGGCGTCGAAGCGCGCTTGGGCGTTCGGGCCGTAGGCAAACGCATCCACCAGTTTTTGCTCGCCCACATACTCCTCGATATGACCGCCGAGTTGGCCCTGGATGCGCTGTTGAGCAGTGAAGCTCTTATTGGAAAGCTTGGCGACGGCACCAGCTGCAAAAATGGAAAGCGGCGTGACGAGTACCACCACGAGCGTCATGGTCAGGTTAATGGAGAGCATAAACGCGAGCGTGCCCACGATGGTGATAACACCGGTGAAGAGCTGCGTAAAGCCCTGCAGCAGACCGTCGCCCACCTGATCGACGTCGTTGACCACGCGGCTCATAAGGTCGCCGTGGGCATGGCTGTCGATAAAGCTGAGCGGCATGCGGCTGAGCTTATCGCTCGCCTCCACGCGCATGTCGCGCACCGTTTCGTAGGACAGGCGGTTGACGCAATAGCCCTGCAGCCACTGGAAGGCCGCAGCACCTACGACGACAATCGCGAGCTTGGTAACGAGCGGCAGCAGCGCATCGAAGTCCACCTGCCCGGCGGCGACGATCAGGTCGATGCCCTCGCCGATAAGGATAGGCGTGTAGAGCTGCAGAATCACGGAGATGGCGGCACTCACAAACGACGCAACAAACGAAATGCGATGCGGACGAACGTAGCCCATCAGACGGCGAGTCACCGCACCCACGGGATAGCGCTCGGGGTCGCCGGGCTGGCGCGGACCGTCGCCCAGGTCGTTGAGGCTATCGTTACCGGACACGTTGGCCGTCATCGTGGCGACCGAACCGGAGGAAGTGTACGGATTCATTTAGCAGCCCTCCTTTGCGCAGACGGATGCGGGGGCGGTCGGAGCGGACGCGGGCGTCGTGCTCCCCTGCTGACCCTCGAGCTCCTCGCGGCGAAGCTGCGACTGGCAAATCTCGCGGTAGAGCTGGCAGGTCGTGTAGAGCTCATCGTGCGCGCCCAGGCCCGCGACCGAACCGTGGTCAAGTACGCAGATCATATCGGCGTCGCGCACGGTCGAGACACGTTGGCTCACGATGACGGTCGTGAGCGGCAGCCCGCCCTCGGCGGCACCGCGCACACTGCGCTCGCGGATGGCATGGCGAAGCGCCGCGTCGGTCTTAAAGTCGAGCGCCGAGGCAGAATCGTCCATGATCAATATCTGAGGCGAGCCCACCAGGGCGCGCGCGATGGTCAGGCGCTGGCGTTGGCCACCGCTGAAGTTCTTACCGCCCGCCTCGACCGGGGTATTGAGCCCCTGCGGCTTGTTGCGCACGAACTCGCTCGCCTGCGCCATGTCGAGCGCCGCCCAGAGATCCTCGTCGGTCGCAGCTTCATCGCGCCAGGTCAGGTTGCTGCGGATGGTGCCGCTCACCAGCGACGCACGCTGTGGAACGGTCGCGACCACACGGCGCAGCTGGTCGAGCGGCCAGGTGCGCACGTCGGCGCCCATCACACTCACGCTGCCGGCGCTCGCATCGTACAGGCGCGGGATAAGCGAGACGAGCGTGGACTTGCCGCTACCCGTACCGCCGATAATGCCAAGCGTCTTGCCCAGCGGGAGCTCCAGGGTCACATCGTTGACGGCATTTGCCGCGCCGGCGCCAAACGAGAAGCTCGCATGGTCAAAGCTCAGCGCAGGGACCGGAACAGCGCCACCCGTCAGGTCGCTCGGCTCAGGCAGCGCGACCGGCTGGTTGCCCTCGTCAGCGATGCCCGGCACGCAATTGAGCACCTCGTTGATACGCGACGCGCTGGCGCTCGCCTTGGTAAAGACCACGACCAGGTTGGCGACGTACACGATGGAGGTGAGCGTCTGCGTCATGTAGTTCACAAACGCCATGACCTGACCCTGCGTGAGCTCGCCCACGTTGACCTGGATGCCGCCCACCCACAGGATGGCGCACACGCCCAGGTTCATCACAAGAAACGTGACGGGATTAAGGATCGACGAGAGCTTGCCCACCGCGATGGCAGTATTGGCCTGGTCATCGGCGGCTTGGGCAAAACGCTCGCGCTCGTGGTCCTCACGCACAAAGGCGCGAACAACGCGGGCGCCCGAAAGCCCCTCGCGGCAGATAAGCGCGATGCGGTCGAGCTTTGCCTGCAGCTGCCTGTAATACGGGATACAGCGCGCCATGACAAACCAAAACACCAGGCCGATAGCGGGCGTGCAGATCAAGAAGATCATGCCGAGCTTAAGGTCGATGGCAAGGGCCGCGCACATAGAGCCCACCGCCAAGAAGGGCCAGCGGATGAGCATGCGTACGCCCAGCGCCACAGCGAGCTGCACCTGGTTGACGTCGTTGGTGATGCGGGTGATAAGCGACGGCGTGCCAAAGCGGTCGAGTTCGGCATAGCTCAACTTGTTGATGTGCTGGTAGAGCGCACCGCGGATATCGGTGCCCATGCCCTGCGAGGTGAGCGCCGCCATCTTTTGGCAGACGAGCGTAAACGAGATGCCGATCACAGCCATGGCGCCAAGCAGCATACCGTAGTGGACGACGGCGTTGACATCGTGTGCGCCAATACCCTTATCGATCATCTGGGCAATCACCAGCGGCGTCAGCAGGTCAAAGATCACTTCGATCAGCTTACACGCAGGGCCGATCACCATATACCGGCGAAACTTACCACCAAAACGCCTGAGCAGCTCAATCATGTATAGGCGCTCCCTATCATCATTCACACTCAATCCGAATCATGATAGTACGGTGAGCCCAAAAGAAGCGTAAACAACTCGTCATTTCTAATAGGATTCGGTTTCCAAAGAAGCGGAGAGGCGCGCACCCAGCCAGTGTCGGGTCGACCACTTGGTATACTTACATTAGTGCTACCAAGTTAGTCGCCGACCCTTGAAATGAGGTGCCGAGATGAACGACATTCTCGCAAGAAGAGCAAGACGAGCAACTGTGGGCATCGCCCTTTCCGCGGCACTTGTCGCGGGAATCGCCCCCGCAACGGCGATCGCGGCAGAAACCAGCTCCCCCACCGGTGCAGTTGCCTTGCAGACGGAAGATGCGGCCGCCGCAAAAGAAAGAGCGTATGCAGCCATGCAGGAAGCGCTCAAAAACCTCGAGGCCGCAAAAGACGCCGCAGGTCCTGAGAAACTTGCGGAAATCGATGATGACATTGCCGTATTTCAAGAACTCTACGACATGGTGGCGGCGGAAGCCGCCAAACGGAGGGAACCCCTTCCCGCCATGCAAGCGAACGTCGATGCAGCCCAAGCCAAATACGATGAGGCCCACAACCGGGTAAGCGAGCTCCAGGCAAAATTAGACAAGAAACTTGAGGCGCTTAAGGCAGTCGAAGCACTCGGCGACGAGGAGCTTGTCGAAACAATTAAACAGCAAATAAAGCAGTTGCGCAGTGAGATCGTATCGGCAAAAGCGCAAGAAAAATCTTCTGAAGATGATCTTCACCACTACCAACGCCGGTTCGAAAGCCAGGAAAAACAGGTTCAGCATTTCGAAAGTGAGGCAGAGGAAGCTAAAGCCCACATCGACGAGGACATTGCCAAGCGAAATGCACTCCTCGGCGATTTGGAAAAGGCGCAAGCGGCCTATGACGACGCCTGCAAAGCATACGAAGAGGCAAAGGCCGCGGCAGACAAGGCCACCTCGCCCGAGATAACGCAACCGACCGAGACGACGCCTCCCTCCGGCTCAACGCAACCCGCCGAGGCGACACCGCCCGTTGCCTCACCTGCAACCGGCAAAGACGCCCTACCAAGCTCCACCAAGCAGGCGAACTCGAGCAGCGGCAAGCAAGCAGATACGACCGCCGGCAAGCTCGCGAACGCGGGCGACACAGCACCGAGCGCAATAGCACTCGCAGGAATCGCCGCCGCAGGACTCGGAATAACCGCCACGGCCACACGCCGCATCAGGAACTCAAAATAGCTGCCAGAGCATATCGCCTTCGCCAATCCACAAGCCCAGAGACAAAAAGAGGTCCGTTTCCCCAACCCAGGGAAACGGACCTCTTTACTTGAAAAAACAAATGGTAATGCCGCCGTCTCTTGAACCACGCAGCCACCGATGCCCAGACAACACCAGCAAGCCGCGTTCCTTAAGGGATAGATTTAATGGCTGTTAATCAGGGGGTATACGCGCACGCCCGATCAATGGCGGGCAAACCGCCTGATATACTTGCATTAGTGCTACCAAGTTAGTCGCCGACCCTTGAAATGAGGTGCCGAGATGAACGACATTCTCGCAAGAAGAGCAAGACGAGCAACTGTGGGCATCGCCCTTTCCGCGGCACTTGTCGCGGGAATCGCCCCCGCAACGGCGATCGCGGCAGAAACCAGCTCCCCCACCGGTGCAGTTGCCTTGCAGACGGAAGATGCGGCCGCCGCAAAAGAAAGAGCGTATGCAGCCATGCAGGAAGCGCTCAAAAACCTCGAGGCCGCAAAAAACGCCGCAAGTCCCGAGAAAATTGCGAGATTCAATGATGACATTACCCGTTTTCAAGAGTACCGCGAAAAGATGGCGGCGCAAGCCGCCGAAGGGAGGGAACTCCTTCCCACCATGCAAGCGGACGTCGATGCTGCCCAAGCCAAATACGACGGGGCCATCAACCGGGTAAGCGAGCTCCAGGCAGAATTAGAGAAGAAACATGAGATGCTTAAGACACTCGAAGCACTCGGCTACGAGGAGTTTGTCGAAACTACTAAACAGCAAATAAAGCAGTTGCACAGTGAGATCATATCGGCAAAAACGCACGTAAACTATTGCGAAACGGAGCTCCGCGAGTTCCAGTACCGCCTCAGAAGAGAGGAAAGACGAGTTAATGACTGTGAACGTGCTGTAGAGAAATATAAAGCCGATATCGACCGGTTCACAGCCTGGCGAGATGCGCTCCTCGACAATTTGAAAAAAGCGCAAACGGCCTATGACGACGCCTGCAAGGCATACGAAGAGGCAAAGGCCGCGGCAGACAAGGCCGCCTCGCCCGAGATAACGAAACCGACCGAGACGACGCCTCCCTCCAACTCGGCGCAACCGGCCGAGGCAACACAGCCCGCCAGCTCGCCCGCGACCGGCAAAAATACCCCGCCAAGCTCCACCAAG
>UQJA01000097.1 GCA_900541285.1 uncultured Collinsella sp. | reverse complement strand
CGGAACGGCGGGGGGCGCCTAGGGCACCAGCCGTGGTGGCAGGCGCTGTGGCAGCTCCCGTCGCCCCGGCGACGGCGGCGGCAAGCGCAAGTAACATACGCGTCGCGCTCTAAGTCGAGGCGACCAGAGGGCTCCGGGCATGTTTTTGCTCGGAGCCCTTTTTGGTGCAAGGGGGACAGGTTCATATACACCAACGTCTTGAAGTTGCGGTGGAATACGGACTGTTTTGGCCTTTTGAGCGGCTTTTCAGTCCCTATTTCACCGCAACTCATGATTGGTGCAAAGTAACCTGTCCCCAATGCACCAAACAAGGAGTGTCCCTAAGTGCCGCTTAAATACCGTTTATCGAAGAAAAAATACCGCTCACCGGTCGTAATGACTATTCTTGCTTTGCTGTTGCCTACAATAATCCCCGTAAAAAGAAATGCGGAAGGTTACCGAGTCCCTCGGATGTGGGCCTAACCAAAGTCTTTGAACGGGTGTGTCCCTATGGATGCATTCGCTTGATTTTGGTTGGGCTATATTTATGAAGGGACATGTCACCATGGGTTTCTTTTCTCGCCTGATGGGCGGTTCGGATGAGCAGAAGACTGCAACCTCCGAGTTCGAAATCCTCGCTCCCGTTTCCGGCGAGCTTGTTCACCTAGAAAAAACCAACGATCCCGCTTTTAGCAGCCGTGCCGTGGGCGATGGCGTTGCCGTGGTTCCCCATGAGGGAACGGTATGCGCTCCTGTCTCCGGTACCGTCGCGGCACTGTTCCCGACCGAGCATGCACTGGGCATCATGTCCGACGACAGCTCTGTTCAGGTGATGCTGCATATCGGAATCGACACTGTTAAACTCGAGGGCAAGGGCTTCCGTGCGCTTGTTGCCCAGGGTGACCATGTCGACGCGGGCCAGCCCCTCGTCGAGGTCGATTTCGACGCGGTCCGCGCCGCCGGCTTCGATCCCACGGTCTTCGTTATCGTGTGCGAGCGCTCGGAGAAATCGACTCTTCGTAAGCATGCTTCCGGTCCTGTTGCTGTTAAAGAGCCTGTCGTCTGGCTTTCCGAGTAAATTCTTGTGGTGGGTACCGTGGTTATCAAGCGAGTTTTCAACAATAACGTCGCAATGGTCGCTTCGGACGATGGCTCCGAGCTCATTGTCATCGGTCGAGGCCTCTGCTTTGGCCGTCATGCCGGCGACGCTATCGATGAAGCGTCGGTCGAAAAGACCTATGCGCTGCAGGAGGGCACTTCTCAGGATTCGCGTACGATTGACCGCTTGGCACATCTTTTGGAGTCCATCCCCACCGTCAACCTCGTGATTGCCGAGGACATTGTTCAGATGCTCCGTCGAGAGCTCAATGTTGATGTCAACGACAAGATTCTCATTGCTCTTGCAGACCATATCAGCCTTGCTTTGGAGCGCAAGCGCAAGGGCGTCCCCTGCGAGAATCCGTTGCTGCTCGAGATCCAGCAGTTCTATCGCAAGGAGTATGCGCTTGCGGGCCGTGCGCTGCAGATTGTCAAGGAGTATATGGGCATCCAGATGAGCGAAGAAGAGCAGGGTTTTATTACGCTGCATATCGTCAACGCCACCATGCCGCAACGCTCCGACCGTCTCATCATCTCGGTCCAGCTTGTTCGCGACGTGCTTGCGATTGTTTCCGAGCGCTATGCTACGACCCTCGATGACACCTCGCTGCCTTACGAACGTTTCGTTCGTCACCTGCAGTTTTTCGCACAGCGAGCGCTCGATCCTGCGGCCGGGCAAATCAATGGCGACGCGCTGTTCCGAATTGATGAAACGGCGTATCCGTGCGCATTCTCGTGCGCGGACGCCATAGCTGCCCACTTGTCGTCTACCCATAACGTTGTCGTTACCGATGCCGAGAAGAGTTATCTCGCATATCACATTGTTAACCTGCTTGGAGAACCTGGTCTCTAGGCATAACGTGCCCATACATCGATTGATATAAGGTAAGGCTCACGGTCTTGTCCAGGGCACATCTGTCTTAATTTGCGGAAAAGGAAGGGGAGTACCGCTATGACCGCAAAAAAGAAGTTCAATTTCAAAGCGCCGTTGGAGGTGTTCGCGAAGTCGATAGTCCAGCCGATGATGTATCTCTCGGTTGCCGGCATCCTGCTCATCGTGGGCATCATTCTGACCAACAAGACCATCTGCGCTTTGGTCCCCGTACTGGGCTCCGGTCCGTTCCAGCTTGTGGGCGCCGTTGTTTATCAGTCGCTGATGTTTATCATCAACAACCTCTCGATTCTATTCTGCGTGGGCATCGCCGGCGCCATGGCAAAGAAGAACAAGGGCCATGCTTCGCTGATCGCCCTGATGTCGTTCTTCCTGTTCCTGCAGGCTAACAACATCGTGCTCAACGCCACCGGCTCTCTTGCCGATGCGAGCGGCATGCTCGGTCTTACCGGAACCGGCCAGAGCACCGTTATGGGCATTCAGGTGCTCGATACCGGCGTGTTTGGCGGCATCATTCTTGGCTGCATCACCGGTGCCGTGTTCAACAAGTACTCGAACAAGCAGTTCCCCATTGCCCTTTCGATGTTCTCGGGCGTTCGCTTTCCGTTCCTAATCATGATCATCATCTCCTGGATCATGGGCGCGGGCTTCTGCATCGTTTGGCCTCCTGTCCAGGGCGCCATCTCCTCCGTTGCCGGCATTATTAAGGAGTCCGGCAACATCGGCCTCTTTATCTACGGTATGCTCAACAAGCTGCTCGTTCCCACCGGTCTGCATCACCTCATCTACACTCCGCTCCAGTTCTCCGATATGGGTGGCACCTTGACGCTGGGCGATCAGGTTATCGCCGGCGCCTATCCCATCCGTGTCGCCGAGATGGCAATGACGGGCCAGCCCTTCTCCGATAGCACGTATTTCAACAGCTATACCTTCAACAACCTGTGGCCTTACATCGGCATCGGTCTCGCCTTTATCTACACCGCTTACAAGGGGAACAAGGATAAGACCAAGGCCGTTATCATCCCGCTGATCATCACCGCCGTGCTCTCCTGTGTCACCGAGCCCATGGACTTCCTCTTTGTCTTTGCCGCTCCCGTGCTCTTTGTCGTTCACTCGGTTCTTTCCGGTATCTTCCTGGTCCTGCTCAAGGTCCTCTCCGTGCCCGCTTCGACTGCAGGCGGCATCATCAACATCGTGGTTTCCAACCTGGTCCTCGGTGTCGACAAGACCAACTGGCCGGTTATGCTGGTGCTTGGAGTCGTCAACGCCGCTCTGTACTTCTTCCTCTTCACCTTCCTTATTAAGAAGCTCAACCTCCACACGCCTGGTCGCGAGGAGGAGTCCGAGCTCGCCGAGTCCGTTGCCGAGGGCGAGGCCGCCGCGTCTGTCGCGGTGAAGCAGGGCGCTGTTGCCGCAGCTCCTGCAGAGGGCGTCGATGCAGGTATTGCCGACCTGGTCGCAGGTCTTGGCGGCAAGGACAACATCGAGGAGCTCGAGAACTGCTTTACGCGTCTTCGCGTGAACGTTAAGAACCCGGACCTCATCGATGAGAACCTCATCAACCACGTGCCCAACAGCGGCATCAACCGCAACGGCAACAATATCCAGATCATCTTTGGCATGAAGGTTGCCGAGATGCGCGACAAGGTCGAAAACGCAATTGAGAAGGAGCAGTAAACAATGATCATTACTCTGTGTGGTGGCGGATCCACCTTTACCCCCGGCATCGTCAAGTCCATTGCCCTGCGCAAGGACGAGCTCGACGTTGACGAGATTCGCCTGTACGACATCAACGAGGAGCGCCAGCGCAAGATCGGCGTGCTCGTGGACTGGATTTTGCACGAGGACCTCGGCCTGGACATCAAGCTCACGGTGACCACCGACAAAAAGACGGCTTTTACCGACGCGAGCTTCGTGTTTGCCCAGATGCGCGTGGGCGGCTATGCCATGCGCGAGCAGGACGAGAAGATCCCCCTGCGTCACGGCTGCGTTGGTCAGGAGACTTGCGGTTGCGGCGGCCTTGCCTATGGCATACGCACCATCTTCCCCATGGTCGAGCTGATCGATGACGTTGAGAAGTACGCCAAGAAGGATTACTGGATTCTCAACTACTCCAACCCTGCCGCCATCGTGTCCGAGGGCTGCCGCGTGCTGCGTCCCAACGCTCGCATCATCAACATCTGCGACATGCCGATCGCGATTATCGACGTGGTTTGCGCCGCGCTCAATATCGACAAGAAGGATGTCGAGTACGATTACTTTGGCCTCAACCACTTTGGTTGGTTCACCTCGATCCGCCACAAGGGCGAAGAGGTGCTCCCGCAGCTGCGCGAGTACATCAAGGAGCATGAGATTCTGCTGCCCGATTCCTACCTCAAGGGCATGAGCTCGCTCATGGCAAAGAAGCCCGAGGAGGCCACCGACGAGCACCCCGAGCAGAATCGCCACACCAAGGGCAGCTGGTACTACGTCTGGAAGGGCGAGTACGAGATCATGGAGTGCTTCCCGGAGTACCTGCCCAACACGTATCTGAACTACTACCTGCAGCAGAAGGAGTTCGTTGAGCATTCCAGCCCCGAGCACACCCGTGCTAACGAGGTTGAGGAGACGCGCGAGAAGAACCTCTTCGACGGCATCGACCACTACGAGAAGACGGGCGAGATCGACGAGAGCACGTTCTATGCGGGCAGCCACGGCGACTGGATTGCCGATCTGGCCATCGCTCTGAAGAACGACACCAAGCAGCGCTTTCTGGTCATTTGCGAGAACAAGGGCGCTATCCCCAACATGCCCTACGACGCTATGGTCGAGCTGCCTGCCTACATTGGCAAGAACGGCCCCGAGGTCATCAGCCGCGACAACATTCCTCTGTTCCAGCAGGGCCTCATGATGCAGCAGCTGAACTCCGAGAAGCTCGTGGTCGAGGCTACGATCGAGGGTTCGTACGAGAAGGCGCTCAAGGCCTTTACGCTGAACAAGACCGTGCCGTCGATGAAGGTCGCCAAGGAGGTTCTCGACGACATGATCGAGGCCAACAAGGGTTACTGGCCCGAGCTTAAGTAAAAGCAACAGGGTTGCTGACCGCATACCTGGAGCAATGCCCCGTCCACGTGATTGCGTGGGCGGGGCATTGTCGTTTGGTAACGCGTTTTATCAAATATGGCATTTATCTGCGGTAATGTTCTTTTTCACCGCTGAGGGTGACATTTTATACCGCCTGCCGAACCGTGTGGAGACCTAACAACTTTTTAGGTCAGTGTTGTGCGTGTAGCAATTTCGCCCGGCCTCGCCTCTGGGCTGCCATGTGAGAGGGGATCTTATGGCTCGACTGCACGTAATGGAACGCAGCCACGCTCAGGCCGTCATGGACGACCTACATGATGCGCTCGGACGCCGTCTGGCGGTGAGTTCGCTCGCCCCGTGCCCCGTTGAGTTTACGGCGGCGCTCGTCAACCTGTGCTCCACCCAGAGCTGCGGCAAGTGCACGCCCTGCCGCGTGGGCCTGAGCGCGCTGAGCGATCTGCTCGCCGATGTGCTCGAGGGCCGCGCCGACGAGTCCACGCTCAACCTGATTGAGCGCACGGCCCGCACCATCTATCTTTCGAGCGACTGCGCCATCGGTTACGAAGCCGGCGCCATGGCGCTCACAGCTATTCGTGGCTTCCGTGATGACTTTGAGCACCACATCCGTGAGCATTCCTGCGGCTTTGATCGCGAGGCCCGCGTTCCGTGTGTCTCGGGCTGCCCGGCTCACGTCGACATTCCCGGTTACATTTCGCTCGTCGAGGCCGGCCGCTATGCTGATGCCGTCAAGGTCATCCGCAAGAACAACCCGCTGCCGCTCGTCTGCGGCCTGGTGTGCGAGCATCCCTGCGAGATGCACTGTCGCCGTGGCATGGTCGACGACCCCATGAACATCCTCGCCCTCAAGCGTTTTGCCGTTGAGCACAGTGACCTCAACGACCACAAGCCGCATGTAGTGGACAACACCGGCAAGCGCATCGCCGTGATCGGCGGCGGCCCGGCCGGCCTTTCCTGCGCCTACTACCTGGCCGTGATGGGCCACAAGGTGACCATCTTTGAGCAGCGCCACCACCTGGGCGGCATGCTGCGCTACGGCATCCCCAGCTATCGTCTGCCGCGCGAGCGCCTGCAGGCCGAGATCGACTGGATCTTGAGCGCCGGTATCGACGTGGAGCTCGACCACTCCGTCAACGGCGAGGAGCTTGCCCGCCTGCGCGACGAATTCGATGCCGTCTACCTGGCCATTGGTGCCCACAGTGACAAGAAGCTCGGTCTTCCGGGCGAAGGGGCTCCCGGCGTGGAGTCGGCCGTCAAGATGCTGCGTGCCATTGGCGACGACGAGCTGCCCGACCTGAGCGGGCAGCGCGCGTGCGTCATCGGCGGCGGCAACGTGGCCATGGGCGTGGCGCGCTCCGCCGTGCGCTGCGGTGCCGAAAAGGTGAGCATCGTCTACCGCCGTCGCATCTGCGATATGACGGCCCAGGACGCCGAGATCGCCGGCGCCCAGGCCGAGGGCTGCGAGGTGCTTGAGCTGACGGCCCCGCTCGCCATCGAGACGGGCGAGGACGGTCGCGTGAGCGGCCTGCGCGTGCAGCCGCAGATTATCGGCGAGCCCCGTCGTGGGCGTCCGGCCCCGCGTGCTGCCGCCACGCCCGAGCGCGTCATTCCCTGCGAGCGCGTGTTTGTGGCCATTGGCCAGGACATCGATTCCAAGCCGTTTGAGGAGATGGGCATTGCCTGCAAGTGGGGCTGCGTGGTCACCGACTCGGACGGCGCCGTGCCCAACTTCGACGGCCTCTTTAGCGGCGGCGACTGCCAGACCGGCCCCGCCACCGTTATCCGCGCCATCAACGCCGGCCGCGTGGCTTCGGCAAATATCGACCGCTACCTGGGCTTCGACCACAAGATCAAGCTCGACGTGGAGCTGCCGACCGTCCAGTTTAAGGGCAAGCACGAGCGCGGCCACTGCGAGCTGGGTGAGCGCGAGGCCGGCGAGCGTATTCACGATTGGAATCTGGTCGAGCAGGGCCTTACCGAGGAGGAGGCGCGCCAGGAGGCGAGCCGCTGCCTGCGTTGCGACCACTTTGGCTTTGGCGCGTTCCGCGGAGGGAGGAACCTGGAATGGTAGAGCCCAACAAAACCACCGACAGCGACAACAGCGAAAACGGAGCGCACAATATGGTCAAGCTCACTATCGATAATTGCGAGGTCGTGGTACCCGAGCACACCACGATCCTGGACGCGGCCAAGTCCGTCGGCATCCAGATTCCCACCCTGTGCTACCTGCGCGATCTGAACGAGATCGGCGGCTGCCGCGTG
>UQJA01000096.1 GCA_900541285.1 uncultured Collinsella sp. | reverse complement strand
TCACGGCCGAGTTGGCCGGGAGAGCCCTGGCCTGCCGATACGCTGCCGACCGGTGCCGGCGTGGGCCACATCATCAAGATGAAGGACGCCCGCAAGGCATACGTCGACCACGCCATCGATACGCTTGATGGCCTGAGGCTCGATGGCCTGGTCGTTGCCGTCGACTGCGGTCACGGTGCTTCCTGCCAGACCACGCCCGCCGCGCTGCAGCGCCTGGGTGCCACGGTCCATGCCATCAACACCGATTACTGCGGCACCGACATCAATGTCGAGTGCGGCTCTACGCACCTCGAGCCCCTGCGCGAGCTCGTGCTGCGCACCCATGCTGATATCGGTCTGGCCCACGACGGCGACGCCGACCGCGTACTGTTCGTGGACAGCGAGGGCAATGAGATCGACGGTGACTACATCCTGGCTATCTGCGGTTCTGACCTTGCCGCTCGCGGCAAGCTCGCCAACTCCGAGATCGTCTCGACCGTCATGTGCAACCTGGGCTTCTCCATCGCTATGAAGGAACAGGGCTTCGAGATGGTTCAGACCGCCGTGGGCGACCGCTACGTTCTGGAGCGCATGCTCGCGGATGGCGCCGTCATCGGCGGTGAACAGTCCGGCCACATCATCTTCCTGGAGCACAACACCACCGGTGACGGCCTGGTGACGGCTCTGCAGCTGCTGGCCGTGCTCAAGCGCACCGGTCGTACCCTCACCGACCTTGCCGGCATCATGAAGAAGTACCCGCAGGTACTCGTCAACGTGCATTCCGACAACAAGGCCGGTCTGGACGATTGCCAGCCTATCTGGGATGCTGTCGCTGCTGCCGAGAAGGAGCTTGACGGTCGCGGCCGCATTCTGGTGCGCCCGAGCGGTACCGAGCCGCTGGTCCGCGTGATGGCCGAGGCCGAGACGCACGAGCTGACCCAGCGCGTTGTCGACGACATCGTCGAGGTTGTCAAGCGCGAACTTCCCTAATGGTCAAAAACCGGTGCCAAGTGGTAAACTGTTAAGGTTATTTTGATTGATTGGTATGTCCGAGGGGGAGCATGTTCACTAAAGTCCTAAGGTCTTTTGGTATGCGTGGTCGAGTCCTTACGCTGGATGCTCCCATCTCGGGCGACGTCATTCCGCTTTCCGAGGTAAACGACCAGACGTTTGCCACCGGCCTTTTGGGCCAGGGCGTGGCGATCCGGCCCACCGGAACGCGCGTGATTGCACCGGCTGACGCCAAGGTCGAGGCCATTTTTCCCACGGGACACGCTGTTGCGCTTAACACGGTCGATGGTCTGGACGTGCTCATCCACGTTGGTTTGGACACTGTTCAGCTCGAGGGCAAGCACTTTACCGTACATGCGCAAGTGGGTGACATCGTCCATAAGGGCGATGTGCTCATTGAGTTCGATCGCGAGGCAATTGCTGCCGAGGGCTACGATGTGACGGTTCCCATCTTGGTGTGCAACTCCGTTGAGTTCTCGAGCATCAAGGGCTCCGTTGGCGTGCATGTCGAAGAGATGGACCAACTCATCGTTGCTCGCGAGCGCTAGCAAGTGCACATGGCCATTAGCCTACAATTCAAACACGTTTACGGAGGGCGCCCTTGAAAGAGGACGCCCTCCGTGGCAAGATGGGATTTGTCCGAAGCTAAACAGCTTTGGGTCACCGTGGACGGGCAGGGGCCTCGACGCGGTTAGACACGAGACACATACATTACGCGACCTCGCCCTGGTGGCCGCACACGTTGGTTGCGGCCGACGCGGGCCGCGGGCAAGTGCTTGTAAGGGAGCCTTGCCTCTCTTGTACGAGAAAGGACGCGTAATGAAGATCATTAAAGCTAAAGACTACGAGGATATGAGCCGCAAGGCCGCTAATATCATCTCGGCCCAGGTTATCCTCAAGCCTGACTGTGTACTGGGCCTTGCCACCGGCTCCACCCCGATCGGTGCCTACAAGCAGCTCGCTGCTTGGTACAAGAAGGGCGACGTCGACTTTGCCGAGGTCAGCACCTATAACCTGGACGAGTATCGCGGCCTTTCGCACGACGATCCCCAGAGCTATCACTACTTCATGCGTGAGAACTTCTTCGATCACATCAACATCGACCTGAACAACACGCATGTGCCCGACGGTTCCAACCCCGACGCCGCCGCTGCCTGCTCTGAGTACGACAAGATCGTCGCCGATGCCGGTTACCCGGATCTGCAGCTGCTCGGCATTGGCAACAACGGCCACATCGGCTTCAACGAGCCCGATGACCACTTCTCCAAGGGTACGCACTGCGTCGACCTCACCGAGAGCACCATTCAGGCCAACAGCCGCCTGTTCGACAGCATCGACGATGTTCCCCGTCAGGCCTACACCATGGGTACCCAGACCATCATGTATGCCCGCATGATCCTGGTCGTCGCCAACGGCGAGGCCAAGGCTCAGGCCGTGCATGACATGTGCTATGGTCCGGTTACGCCCGAGTGCCCGGCTTCGATCCTGCAGCTGCACACCAACTGCGTTGTCGTTGCCGACGAGGCCGCCCTTTCGCTCTGCGAGTAGCGCGAATCCTGCAGCTCGACATAGCCTTGCCTAAGGCCTCCGCTTTGCGGGGGCCTTTTTGCTATCCCTTTTTGCCCACTTGACCAAAAACTTGCCGCAAGCTTGACGAATGCCGGATGTCCAACAGCTTGATTCATTCTATACCAGATTCTATGCAAAAATGCCACTAGAAGGTCGTAGACGGTAGCGGGTGCTAGGCGAGTTGAATGACATGGCTGAACCTTGTTCATCTGCGTTACACTGCCGCTTGGATGGGACAAGCTGACAAGCTTATTTACCTGCTTAAAGACCGATTAGTCGGGGGATTAATAACAATCGGCCCTCGCTGTACAAAAACTTGCCGCTTGCGTACCAAGAGACAACCTAAAACACAAGGTCGCTCTATTCATAGCGCGGCTTGTATGGTCTTGCGGCTACAGTGTCCATACGGTCGAGTTGAGGAGCGGGCATGGTAAACGATTTGAGCGGTATAGACGACCTCGAGCTGATGCCGTTGGGCGGAGGCTATATGGTGCGACGCGAACGCTTGATGAATGAGCTTATCGCCAAGGGCCGAAAGGCCGGCATCGTGGTTCTTTATGCGCCCGACGGGTTTGGGAAGACCTCGGTGCTGCTGCAGTACACCCATGAGGTTAAATGCGACCCGACGCGAGGCCCCGTGCGGATTATCGAGGCCGATCGCGCCACTGGGCGCGAGGTGTTTATGCAGCTCGAGGTGGTTACCGAAGAACTCAAAGACAAACCGCACTCCCTTATCGCGATTGATAATGTGCCAAACCTCGATCAGCACGATACCGAAGACCTCATCGACAGGATTCGCGGCCTGCGCGCTATGGGGGTAGGGGTCTTTATCTCCTGCCGTCCTTCAAATCGTCAGCTGATTCATGGGCTGGGCGATTCGGTTAAGATCAATGCGCAGATGCTCAAGGTGCATGCCTATGAGTATTCGGCGTGGGCATCGGCGTTTTCGATCAGCACATCGCTCGACTTTTATCAGCTCACGCAAGGCGTGCCCGAGCTTGTTTCGGCATTGCAGACGGGTCTGTATGGCCAAGGCGATGTAGCCGGTCTGCTCGAAAACGAGATTGTCAACGTATATGGTGCGGCACTTGTCGATCTGGCTTCGCTCGACAATAATGCGCTGTTTTGTGTGGCATGTCTCATGGTTTTGATGGGCGAGGGCAATATCGCGGAACTCGAGGCCTGTGGGGTGAGGCTGTCGATGGTCGACCAGTCCTACTTTGTACGCGACTACCCGATCTTTGGCTTGGATCCCGCCGAGCGGAGTTTTACGTGTCTGGGCACGGAGGATAACGGACGCTTGCGTTTGCGTAAGTTGGTGGCCGAGATTCGCCCCGAACTTGTTCCGAGGGCGGCCCGGATTTTGCTTAAGGCGGGCCGATGCGATGCGGCGATGGGCCTGGCGGACGCCTTTTTGGACCGTGAGGCGGTCCTTGAACTTGCTGGGCAGTATGGGGTCGATCTTGCTCTGACGGGGCACGGGGCCGATATCTGCCGAGCAGCGCTGGGCACGATTGATGCTGACGATCCGGCTCCAGAGCCAACGCCTGCCGAGGCACTCGGCGTATATCTGGCAGCGGTCAGCGTGTCCAATACAAAGCTCGCTCGCTATATGGCATCGGTCATCGAGCGCGAGGGCGAACGGGCGGCCTGCGAAATAGACCCTGTTTCATGGAGGGTGGCCCAGACGCTGACGGCTGTTTGCTATGGGGACAACGGGCTTGGGCTCCCTACGAATCTGGCCGTGCCAGAAATCGAGACATCCCATACCGCACTCGATATGTTGTCTGCGCATATCGAGGTCAAGCGGTGCCTGACCGAGCGGGGAGATGACGGCGGCGTTCTACAGCAGCTTAAAACGAGCAGGGCCTACGACTGCGAGCTCGACATTGCGGGGATTGTTCTACGGGCCGATAGCATGCTGGTGGAGCTCTTTGACGGGTCGTTTGCGGGAACCGACGAGCGCGACGACGAGATGACGGTGGTACGGGAGGCGCTCGACGTACGTGGGCTTAAGGCGATGGCTATCTGGGTGCGCATGGTGTTGGCGGCACGGCGGCTCCTTTCCGGCTTGCCGGTAACCGACGATGCGGCGTTCAACGAGCTCGATCGTTTTGCCGTGCGCATGCGTGACAACCAGATTCAGCTGTTTGGCCTGTTGCTAGAAGGCTGGCAGTCGCTGGCAGAGGGACGGCCGGTTAATGCAAAGTTCCGTGCGGTCCAAGTGCTCAAACTTGCCGAGGAGTCGATTGCGTACATGCGCGATAACGCATTGCTGCTGGAGCGCGCGGCATATCTGCGTAACACCTCGATGGTTTCGGTGCGCGAGGAAGCGGAGCTACTCGATATAAGCCAGACGCAGGTTGGTGGAGCGGAGGCCTGGATGGTGGCGCTGCATTTGGCCTGTGCGGGCCGAGACAGCGACCTTGCGGCCTGGATGTCCATGAATCGTGCGGGGATTCTAGAGCCATCGTATCGGCTCTTTGCGCGCCTTGCCATGCATTGTCTGGGCGAGCCGGCGGGCAGGATACGCAAGAAGCTTCCCGTGCGCGAGCTGTCGCGGTACTCGCTGCGCGGCGATTTGGAAGAGGAGGGCGAGCGCCTGTTCCAGGCCGGCGAGGTTGAAGCCGTTGATACCATCGACCATATCGAGATTCGCATGTTTGGTGCGTTTCGCGCCGAGCGCGACGGGTTTCCCATCACGGATAAGATGTGGCGCCGCAAGAAGGCGGCGACGCTTGCCGAGCGGCTTGCACTGGGCATGGATGCGCTCGTCGACCGCGAGACGCTGGCCATGGAGCTGTGGCCCCATGCCGAGTTCAATAGCGCCCGCAACAACCTGTACTCGACGATATCGCGCTTGCGGTCGGCTTTGGGACCGACGCCGGATGGCAAGTCGTGTGTACTCATCCAAAATGAATGCATCGGGCTCAACAGCGACTACGTCAAGACCGATGTACGGCTGTTTGACCAGATAAGCCGCGAGGTTTTGGGAAATCGCACGGGTGCGCGCGGGCCCCATTTAGTTGAGCTGTGCCTGAAGATTGAGCAGCTTTATGCCGGACCGTTGTATGTTCCCAATGGCTGTAATCCAACCTACTTTTTGCGTATGCGACGCATCATGCAGTCAAAGTACATCGATTGCATGATTAAGGGAGCAAATGCCGCTCTAGAAGAAAACGATCTGCAGTCGGCAATTTGGCTGGCGGAGTCGGGGCTTCGGCAGGAAACGGCGCGTGAGGATATGGTGCGCTGCGCCATGCGCGTCTACAGTGCGGCGGGGCGGCGGCGCGATATCGTCGAGCTCTACAGCGGGCATATGCACCATCTGAGGGAGCAGGTCAATGGCGTGCCCGAGCCCGAGACGCGGCGCCTATACGAGCGCTTGGTGGAGGGGCGGCTCAATCGCGTGCTGGTCGAGCGATAAAAAACGGGCGCCCGAAGTACTTGGGCACCCGTAAGCTTGCTATATGTTGGCTCGCCGGATCATTGGCTCTTAGACGAGCTTGATCTTCTCGATGTCCTTGCGCGAGGACTCGCGATACAGCGAGAACTTGCGGCCGATGACCTGGACGACCTCGGCGTGGCAACGCTCAGCGAGCTCTTCGGCGGCCTCGCGGGCGGAAAGACTGGATCCATCGAGCACGGAGCACTTAACGAGCTCATGCTTCTCCAGATAGGCGACCGTCTGCTCGACGGTGCCCTCGTTGACGTCGGACTTGCCGATGATGATGGCGGGGTTGAGGTGATGGGCCATGCTGCGAAGCTGCTTGACCTGGGCTCCTGTCAGTGCCATGGGTTCTCGCTTTCTATGTATGGGGCGCCCCGCGACGGGGCCTTAATCTACGTGAGCTGTCCCACGATAGCGCAGGAACGGCGCGGTGTGGAGCGCGTTTGCCCAGTTCAAAAAGAATGCGGATGCCGAGTGAGTGAGCGGTGCGGGCTGCGAACAGGCTATGAGCTGGGCGCAGAGACCGGCTCCCATGCAATAAACGCCCAACGAACCTTGCGGACATGATCGAGCATGTAGCGCCCCTGCGGCGCGCCCTTGGAGCCCGGCTCACCGGCATGGGGGTTCTCGATCATGTGCTGGGCGATATAGTCGCGCAGGCGATCGATCTTATCCTCGTTGCCATGCTCGAGCATGCGGGAAAAGTCCGCTACGCCCGCCTCAAGGCTATCGAAGGTATCGCGACGAGGCGATTCAAAGTACGTAACCTGCGGCAGGGCACCCATCTGAATGAGGATGTTGAAGGCGTACACAAAGCCATTGCTGCAGGTAACGGAGGCGCCGATAGCGTTCATCAAGTGCAGATCATAGCGCGGGCTGGAGTTGGCGACCATCGTGACAGCACAACGCCGACGAGCCGTACGATCAAGCTTGGCAAGCGCACCTTTTAGATTGGTCGTCGTAACCGACCGACTGGCAAAGGCCACATCCACTGCTTTCGCGACCGGTCCAACCAAATCCCAATCATCATCCCAAGCAAGCTCAAGCGGTGTAATGCGATCCTCGAGCCCATAGTACTCAATGCCAGCATCAAGCGTGCCCAACATAGCAGGGGAAAAGTCGGCAGCAACCACAGGATGCCCAGCCTGAGCAAGCGGAATAGCAATCGACCCAGCCCCACACCCCATATCAAGCACAGATTCACCAGGCTTTAACGCCAACAGCTTCATAAAGTCCCGGGCATACGGAGCAGTCTCAAGCGGCCGAAAATGCCGAGCCCTTTTATCCCACTCAAAAGAATCATCAGCCCGCCGCCGACCAGCCTGCAGGCGCATCCATTCGCCATTCCAATCAGCGGAAAGAAGCTCAGAGCGAGCGTCCCCATCAACCACGGGCTAACCTCCTAGCAACAAAAAAGCGACTCCTCCCAAAAGAAGAGCCGCAACCAGCATATATCAGAAAAAGAACCGTTCCAACGCCAAATCGCCGCACCAGCCAAGTGGTGCAGGAGCGAAGCAACTGCAACCGGGATAGAACCCAACCGAGGTCCCGTTGTGCGGGAGCCCCGGGGAGGGCAAATATATAAGGTCGATCGCGAGTTCCGCACGAGCCGGAGAGCACTTAATGTGCTCTCCGTGCGAG
>UQJA01000095.1 GCA_900541285.1 uncultured Collinsella sp. | reverse complement strand
GGAGGAAGGCTGCGCCGACGTCACCATCATCCGTAGTTCCGTCGGTCCCACCATCGGCTCGCACGTGGGCCCCGGCATGGTGGCTTGCGCGTTTTGGGGCAAGAACCGTGCCGAGAAAGCCTCGCTTTCCGACCGCATCGCGCGCCGCGTGCGTGGTGAGTAGACAGGCGCTGCGGCTGCAAGTGCCCTCAAGTCACGGCCGAAACGCTGGCACCGAGTATTCACCCTGGTAACAACACCCAACCCAAAAGGAAAGGTTTCATGGCAAACAAGCTCTCCGTCGCATTTATCGGCACCGGAATCATGGGTGCCCCTATCGCCGGCCACATCCTGGATGCCGGCTATCCCGTCACGGTCAACAACCGCACCAAGTCCAAGGCCGCAGCGCTTATCGAGCGCGGTGCCGCCTGGGCCGATACGCCGGCCGATGCCGCGGCGAACGCCGATGTCGTCTTTACCATGGTGGGCTATCCCTCTGAGGTTGAGGAGCTCTACCTGGCGGGCGACGGCCTGCTCGCGTGCACTAAGCCCGGCGCGGTCTTGATCGACCTCACCACGAGCTCGCCCGAGCTCGCCCGTGACATTGCCGAGGCCGCCCAGGTTTCTGGTCGCATGGCGTTTGACTGCCCCGTCACCGGCGGCGAGTCGGGTGCTATCGCCGGCACGCTCACGGCCATCGTGGGCGCTACCGAGAACGACATCGCGCCGGTCCGCGATATCCTTTCCACCTTTGCGGCAAACATCTGCTGCTTCGACGGCGCCGGCAAGGGCCAGGCTGCTAAGCTCGCCAATCAGGTGTCGCTGGGCGCCTGCATGGTCGGCATGGCGGACGCCATGGCATTTGCCGAGCTGAGCGGCCTTGACCTGGAGAAGACCCGTCAGATGATCCTGGGCGGCACCGGTAAGTCCGGCGCCATGGAGAGCCTGGCGCCCAAGGCGCTCGACGGCGACTACAAGCCCGGCTTTATGGTCGAGCACTTCATTAAGGACCTGCGCCTGGCGCTCGCTTACGCCGACGATCGCGAGCTCGCGCTGCCCGGTGCCGACGTGGCCTTTACGCTCTACGACATGCTCGACGCCATCGGTGGCGCCAAGCTGGGTACCCAGGCCATCACGGTACTCTATAAGGAGGAGGCCGACGCCATTGCCGCCGGTCTGGACTGGTCGCAGTATCATCCCGAGGAGCACGGTGCTCACGAGGAAGGCTGCGGTTGCGGCGAGCACGGCGACGGCCACGAGTGCTGCTGCGGCCACCATCACGGGGAGTAGCGCCCATGAGCTGGACGTTCGTGGTGCTCGCGCTGGTGCTCTTTCTCTTTGCGATTTACATCGGCTTTTTGTGCGGCCAGTGGGCGTGCGAAAAGCGCGTCATCACCAAGCGCGACTACTGGATCGCCAATTTTGCAGGTGCGGCGGCAGTCGTCCTGCTAACCTGGGTGTTTTCGCTGTTCCCGCTGGTGCAGTTTGCGCCGATCGGCTGGCTCGGCGGCTTTATCGCCGGCCTTAAGATGAGCTTTGGCGAGTCCGTCGGCCCGTGGCGCAAGCACGACGAGGTCTTTAACGTCAACAAGGCACACCGCGCCGCCGCCGATGCGGGCGACGCCGAGGAGCGCCGCCGCGCGCGTCACAATGGTGCAGCCGACCGACAGCTCATCTCGGTCACCGATGACAGCAAGGGTGCTGGCAAGCACGCTAAGAAATAGTAAGAAGAGGTAACTATGGCAGAAAACAAAGACGAACAGCTCACCGACGAGGAGCTGGCACAGCTTCAGCTGGCAGAGGAGAACGAGAACGCCGTCGACCGTCTGGTCAAGGAGCTCGGCTGCCCCACGCGCCGCATCCGCCAGTTTGCCGCCCGCGTGCTGCACCTGCTTGCCGAGCGCGATCCGCAGCGCGTCGTGCCCTGCGTGCCCGCGCTGATCGAGGCGCTCGACCGCCCCGAGGCGCAGACCCGCTGGGAGGCCCTCGATGCCCTGACGGCGCTCGCCACCACCTGCCCCGAGCAGCTGGGCGATGCCTTTGAGGGCGCCGAGACTGCACTGTTCGACGAGATCTCCTCCACGCTGCGCTATGCCGCCTTCCGCCTGCTGTGCGTGTGGGGTGCCACGAGCGTCGAGCGTTCGCGCGAGGCTTGGCCCATCCTGGACGAGGCCATCCAGTGCTACCACGGCGACCTCGAGTATCGCGACATGCTCGGTTGCCTGTACGAGTTTTGCCAGGGCGAGATCGACGCCGAGGTTGCCGAGAAGCTTGCGCTGCGCCTTAAGTTCGATGCCGAGAACGGTAAGGGCAGCTATCTCAAGGCCCGTTCGAGCGAGATTTGCGAAATGCTTGTTAAACGTTTTGGCCTGGATCTCTCCAAAAAGAAGAAGCGTGCTAGCGTTAAAAAATCTGACGACGCCGAAGACGAGGAGTAACAGATTATGGCGCACGATGTAGTCCTGATTCCCGGTGACGGTATCGGTCCCGAGATTACGCAGGCCATGCGCCGCGTGGTCGAGGCTGCCGGTGTCCAGATCAATTGGAACGTCCAGGAGGCCGGTGCCGGCGTCATGGACGAGTTTGGCACGCCGCTGCCCCAGCACGTGCTCGATGCGGTCGCCGAGACCAAGGTTGCCATCAAGGGCCCCATCACCACGCCGGTCGGCACGGGTTTCCGCAGCGTCAACGTGGCCCTGCGCAAGCATTTTGACCTGTATGCCTGCGTGCGCCCCTGCCTGTCGCAGCCGGGTGACGGCTCGCGCTTCCGCGACGTCGACCTGGTTATCGTGCGCGAGAACACCGAGGACCTCTACGCCGGCATCGAGTTCGATGAGGGCACTGCCGAGGTCGAGGAGCTTTCGCAGCTCGTTGAGCGTTCGGGCCAAAAGACCTTCGCCGCCGATTCCGCGATCTCGATCAAGCCCATCTCCATTGCCAAGAGCCGCCGCATTGTGGAGTATGCCTTTGAGTATGCCCGTCGCTGCGGCCGCAAAAAGGTGACGGCCGTGCACAAGGCCAACATCATGAAGGCGACCGACGGCCTGTTCCTGCGCGTGGCGCGCGAGGTGGCCGCCAACTATCCCGATATCGAGTTCAACGACAAGATCGTCGACGCCACCTGCATGGGCCTGGTCCAGAACCCCAACGACTTCGATGTCCTGGTGCTGCCCAACCTGTACGGCGACATCGTGAGTGACCTGTGCGCCGGCCTGGTGGGCGGCTTGGGTATGGCCCCCGGCTCCAACATCGGTGCCGACTGCGCCATCTTTGAGGCTACGCACGGCTCCGCGCCCGATATCGCGGGCAAGGATATCGCCAACCCCACGGCCGAGATCCTCTCTGCTGCGATGATGCTCGATCACCTGGGCGAGAACGATGCCGCCAATCGTATTCGCGCCGCCGTATCTGCCACGCTCGACGAGGGCGAGCAGGTTACCGGTGACGTGCGTCGTGCCCAGACCGGCTCCGTTGAGGGCGCGGTGGGCACGCAGGCCTTCGCCGATGCCGTTATCGCGCACCTGGCCTAAGGCATGCAGACTGCAAACGCCTAAATAGTACTTAAGTGTTTGCGTATAACCTAAGAATCAATACGCCCGGCGCTCTGTCGGGCGTATTCTATTGAGGACTATGTTTCCTAACAAGGAGTAACTGATATGGGTCTGATTCAAAAGAAGGACGAGAAGGACGAGATCGACGGCATCCAGATCATCGAGCGCGGCGAAGGTCCCGACGGTGACGAGGCCGAGAAGATCGACCTGGTCGCCGGCACGTCTGCCGAACATATTGCCGCCGGCACGTCCGCCGAGGAGGAGGACGCTCGCCTGGAGGCAAAGATCGCCGCGGACGCCGCCGACGAGAATCTGATGCCCGAGGAGCAGGACGAGGACGACGACTCCGACGTGGACGACCATGCATCCAAGCACAAGAAGACGATGATTGCCGCCTTTGTGGTCGCCGTCGTGATCGCTGCCGTGGTCGGCTTCTTTATCGGCAACGGTGGTTTTGGCGGAAAGGGCGTCGGCTCGGCGACCCTCACCGAGGACCAGCTCGATTCGACCGTGGCAAGCTATAGCTACAACGGCAAGAAGAGCGACATCACCGCGCGCGAGGCCATCGAGAGCCAGTACAGCCTCGACACCGTCAAGGACGATGACGGCAACTACACCGCTCCGTCTGCCGACGTTATCCTGTCCTACGTGCGCAACCAGATTCTGCTGGACGCTGCCGAGGACGAGGGCATTACCGTCTCTTCCAAGGAAATGAAGCAGTACGCCGAGGATTCCATCGGCACCTCCGACTACAAGACCATGGCCACGCAGTATGGCGTGTCCAAGGATCAGGCCAAGCAGATCGTCCGCCAGTCCGCGACGCTGCAGAAGCTCTACAAGAAGAAGGTGGGCGATAGCTCCGCAAGCAAGCCGACCGCCCCGACCGAGCCTGCTGACGGCAACGAGGAGACCGCGAGCAAGGACTACGCCGACTACATCATCAACCTTGCCGGCGATGAGTGGGATAGCTCAAAGGGCACTTGGAAGGATGCCGACAGCACCTATGCCAAGGCCTTTGCCGATGATGCCTTTACGGCCGATAGCGCCACCTACAAGCAGGCCATGACCGCCTATTACACTGCTTATCAGCAGTATTCCTCGCAGGCTTCGAGCGCCAGCTCCAAGTGGACTGAGTATGCTAACGGCCTCTACGCCAAGGCCAACATCAGTATCTACGGCCTGTTTGCGTAAGGTTTTCCTGCACTACTGAGCGCTAACCGATCTGCCTGATTAAGCCCGCTAGAACGGACAACGTTCTAGCGGGCTTTCTGCGTTGAGGGCGTGATTGGCGGCTTAATTATGGCTATTCGTCTTTAAGTCCAAAAAGGCTATCGGCTTCATCGTCGGATATATATTCCAGTACATCGCCCGGTTGGCAGTCGAGTGCCCGGCATATCGCGTCAAGAGTTGAAAAACGTATGGCAGAAACCTTGCCCGTCTTAATGCGTGACATATTGACCTGGGAGATGCCTACGCGTTCCGCAAGCTCTTTGGATGAGATCTTACGTTCGGCGAGCATGCGGTCAAGCCGCAGGATAATCATGGATTCCCCCTAGAGCAACTCGTCATCTTGTTTTTGCAGGATATACCCATAGCGGAAGATGCTGGCAATCAGGCAAATAATCAGGCCTGCAAAGAGCATGGAGGGCTCGAATAGCTGGCCGACGAACGCATCCGTAAAGCTGCCGCCAAATCCTGAGAGTATCATTCCCGTGATTACGGCACCAAGAAGCCTCACGGCAACGCCGCCGATAAGGAATAAATGTCCTACTCGACGAAGTGTCTGGTTACATTCAAGGTCAAAGGGCCTGCCTTCCTTTTCAATGTTGAAGAAAAGCCTGCGCACGCTTATCGCGATGGTAAGCGCGAGACATGTCATCAAGAGGCTCCCTATGGCAGTGTGACCATCGTGTGCAACGAGCATAAGTGGGGCCTGCGCATCGGTACCGATGATGGCAAGGCACGGCCCTTCGCCGGCTTGAAGTTCTACGGATTGGAGACACGAGCCTTGGGAGAGGCCAGGCAATATGAGTAGAAGGTCAATCGCAATGACTGCGAGAAGTCCCAGAGCGAGCGCGGTGGTAATGCAGATCGTGGCCCATTTGCAGATGCGAGCGAGCTTCCTCAGTTTGGCTATCGTCTGTTCGCGGCTGATGGTTTCATTCGATATAGATGCGTTTCGATGGACCATAACCCCTCCAACCGGCGTTTTGGATGATACTTGTATCATATCAGAATTAACGACAAACGATAAATAATTACGGAACTGAGTAAGTAATGATTGAAAACGATTAGCGTGAGCTATTAGCTCATTTTGGGTGCCGGAGTTTGGCGCGTGGGGGATGAGGACAAATGCCAAAACTTCCCGTGATCGCACAAGCGCTTCATCGGCCTCCCCAATTCATCTGGGAAAACAACTGCAAACGATTGCAAGTAACCGGTGAACGGTTGAAAACTACCGTTCACCGATAATCTCAAAACTGGTTCAAACTGGTATTAAGTCAAAAAGACCAATTCACATATCTTCACAATGACCTGCAATTTTTCTACACGCTATTTTTAGCCGACCTGCGTTGTTTAGACATAAAAATAGTTCCGATCTTTTGCCAAAGCATTTCGAAACGGTTTCAAAACCGCAGGTAGAAGTGTTAACGAGCGGTAAACGGTCGATTTATCACCGTGATCGGTGCAAAAACGTTTTACTGTTTGAATCAACGAAAGCGACCTCTTCTGTGGTGATATAGTGACAACAACACGTCACGTGGTTATTACCAGTTTAGAAACCACTGGTCTTCAAAGAACGCTTTCCAAGAAGCTTTAAGGGCGATTGCCCGCTGGCTTCTGAAAATCATCGGACTCAGATAGTACACACCTTCGGAAGGGAAATTTGAATGGTTGGCTTTATTCTTACCGGTCATGGACAGTTCGCACCCGGCCTCGCAAGCGCTATTGCTATGGTTGCCGGCGACCAGCCCGCTTTTACCGTCGTTCCTTTTGAGGGCGACCAGGCTGCTTCCTACGGTGAGGATCTCCGCGCCGCTATTACCGCCATGCGCGAGGAGTGCGATGGCGTGCTCGTCTTTACCGATCTGCTCGGTGGTACCCCGTTCAACCAGTCGATGATGATTGCCCAGGATGTCGACAACGTCGAAGTTCTGACTGGCACTAACCTCCCCATGGTTATTGAGCTTCTGTTCCTCCGCGGCAATGCCACGCTCGCTGAGCTTGGCGAGCAGGCCGTGACCGTTGGTCAGACGGGCATCACCGCCCAGACGGTCGCATCCGTTGCCGGCTCCGAGGAAGAGGATATCTTCGGCGACGAGGACGGCATCTAATGGCCGATTTCGGAGCCAACGTCCTGAGCTCCTCGGTTGCCCTTTTAGGCCTGCTTGTCATCATGGGCTTGATTTACACCATCTGGTCGCAAGTCAACATGAAGAAGAAGCAGAAGTACTTCAAGGAGCTGCACACGGAGCTCAAACCGGGTCAGGAGGTTCTTTTCGCCGGCGGTATCTACGGAACCGTCAAAGGCATCGAAGGCGAAAAGGTCCAGATCAAAGTCCGATCCGGAGCCGTCGTAGATGTTTCGCGTTACGCGATTCAGGAGATCAAGTAACTGTCGTCAGCAAATAACGAAAGGAAGCTGATCAACATGGCAGAACCCAACATTCTTCTTACCCGCATCGATAACCGACTGGTCCATGGTCAGGTCGCTACCCAGTGGAACTCCACCCTGGGTTCCAACCTCATCCTCGTCGCCAACGACGACGTGTCGACCAACACCATGCGTCAGAACCTCATGAAGATGGCCGCTCCCGCCGGCGTCGCTACGCGTTTCTTCTCCCTGCAGAAGACCATCGACGTCATTGGCAAGGCGAGCCCGCGCCAGAAGATCTTCATCGTGGCCGAAACACCGGAAGACGTGCTTACGCTCGTCAAGGGCGGTGTGCCTATAAAGAAGGTAAACATCGGCAACATGCACATGTCGGAAGGAAAGCGCCAGGTCGCCACCTCCGTCGCAGTTAACGACGAGGATGTCGCTGCGTTTAAAGAGCTGCAGGAATTGGGGGTGGAGTTGGAGATCAGGCGTGTTCCGAGCACGCCTGTTGAGGACACGAGCAAGCTCTTCTCGTAATCCTCGTGATCCACGTTGTCAGGAGTGAAACCCTGACATTCTGTACGTGAAATCCAAAGTGCGTACATACATTTTGAAAGGAGGAGCAAGATGGAATTCTCGATCATTCAGGTCGCCCTGGTCTTCGTTGTTACGTTCATCGCGGCAATCGACCAGTTTGACTTCCTCGAGTCTCTCTATCAGCCCATCGTCACCGGCGCCGTCATCGGTCTTATCCTTGGCGACCTCAACACCGGTCTTCTCGTGGGTGGTACCTATCAGCTCATGACGATCGGCAACATGCCGATCGGAGGCGCTCAGCCGCCTAACGCCGTCATTGGCGGCATGA
>UQJA01000094.1 GCA_900541285.1 uncultured Collinsella sp. | reverse complement strand
ATGGCGCCCACAAGCGACCAGCCAATCGGAGCCTGGCCGGCAGCGCCAAGGACAATCATCGTGACCGGAGGGCCGACAACCAGCGTGGTGATGGCGACGGCGCCACGCTCGGCCTCGTTGCCCATGGTGCCCATCAGACCAGCGTACATAGCGTTGTTGGCGCCGGTGCAAGCCGCCAACATCACCATGGCAGAGATGCCAAACAAGTTGTCGTTGAACACATAAAGGATGAGCAGCGACACGGCAACGACCACGATCTGCTTGACGGCGATGATGATGGCGCCGCGTGCAGCGGCGGCAGGAGCACTCTTAAACGAAATCGTCGTGCCGACGATGAGCAAAAAAGCGCCCACGAGCGGGCTTGCACCCTGCTGGGTCATGCCGAGCGTAAAGCTGCCGAGCGTTTTGAACAGGTCGGGGAATAGCGTGTTGAGCAGGCAGCCCAACAAAAGCGGCACCAAAATATTGGCACCCGGGATGGAGGACATCTTAAAGAACGGCTCCTTTGCCGCCGGCGCCTCCACCGCAGTCGATTCACTCATTTATATCTCCTTTTGATGCGTGCGACACGCGGCCACACACTCCTGTGCCAGAAAGAAGGCGACGGTCCCGAGTCGCAGGAGCCGTCGCCGAATAATCGTCGCGGGGTATTACCCGTCCAGAACGATGCCACCGTCGCAGTCACCGATCTCGCCGTTAACGAAGCTAGCGAGGTCGGAAGCAAAGAAGAGCACCATCTGCGCAGGCTCGCTTGCCTGGGCGGCGCGGCCCAGAGGAATACCGTTGATGATGCGCTGAGAGTTCTCGTCAGAGAGAATCGAGGTCATATCGGTAAGGGTGAGCGACGGGCATACAGCGTTGCAGCGGACGCCGAACTTACCGCCCTCCTTGGCGACTGCCTTGGTTAGACCGTTGACGCCGGCCTTGGAGCTCGCGTAGGCCGCGGTGCCGAGCAGGCCGCCGCCGATCTTGCCGGCAACAGAGCTCACGTTGACGATAGTGCCGGCATGGGCCGCCTTAAAGTGCGGGTACACGGCGTTCATCATGGTAAAGGTACCGTTGAGGTTGATGTCGATGGTGCGACGCCACTCGGTGTCATCGATCTCGTCGAACTTCTTGGTGCTGATGACGCCAGCGCAGTTGATCAGGATGTTGGTTTGCGGCAGGTCCGTAAAAATCTGCTCGACGGTCTCGCGCGCCTTGGGTGCATCGGCGACATCGAGCTGATAGAACTTGTTGCCCTCGCCAAGCTCGGCCACCGCGGCCTCGCCCTTAGCAGCGTTCCTTGCGATGAGCGCGACGTGTCCGCCGCCCGCAACGATGCCCTTGGCAATCTCGAGGCCAATGCCCTGAGTGCCACCGGTAACGATCGCGGTTTTGCCCGTGAAGTCAAATGCCATGACTCCAACCCCCTTGATTCAGGTGTCTCCTTGCGGGAAGTTGGAGCATCGCACGTGGCGATAAATGAGTCCCAGTCGTCATGGTGGTGACAACCCCTCGCCTAACCGCGGGCATAATAGTTCTTTGAAACGCTTCAGCAATTGAATTTTTTAACTCTTTATGCGCTCTTTATATTGCCCACTGCATGAGGCCCAAATATGCGGGTATCATCTTTCACCGAAAATAGTTTCTAGTGTTAGGGGTTTTCGGTGGAAGATACCGATTTCCATGAGCTTGGGCGTCAGCTCTTAACTGAGTTTGGCAGCATGCATCAGCGTATTTCGCGCTTTGCGGACAAAGCTCTCGGCGGCGAGATGGCCGTCATGCGCGCCCTCATGCGCGCCGGCGGCTCGCTCACGCCGAGCGAACTCGCAGATCGCGCCTGGGTCTCGAGCGCCCGTATCGCCAATATCCTGCGCGCCCTCGAGGCCAAGGGCTGGGTCGAGCGCGAGCACTCAAAGACCGACCGTCGTCGCGTACACGTCACGGTGACCGACAAGGGATTCCAGGTCATCGAAATCAAACGTCGGGAATTCGAGGACCGCACCGCGGCCTTCCTCGAGCAGCTTGGCGAAACAGATACCCAAGAGATGGTGCGCCTTCTAAGACGTGCCAACGAAATTATCGACCGCAATCAAGAAAGGAGAGATGCCGAGTGAGGATTCTCAAGCTCTTTAAAAAGCATATCCTGGCACTGCTCGCAGCTATCGTACTCATCGTAATCAGCTGCAACGCCGATCTGGCGCTACCTACGTATATGAGCGACATCGTCGACGTGGGTGTGCAGCAAGGCGGCATCGCGTCGCCCGTGCCCGACACCATCCGTGCCGAATCGCTCGACGACCTCGAACTCTTTATGAGCACCAAGGACGCCAAGGCTGTGGAGGCTGTGTTTAGCAAGGCGGACAATAACGGCATTCGAACGTACAAGGGCACCGAGGAGGAGCGCGCCGACGGCGGCAAGATTGCCGACATCATGAGCCTGCCCGAGACCGTCGTCCTTTCGTTCAACCAGGGCATCGATGCCAACTCCATGGGCGACATGATGGGCACGTCCGGCGAGAAAGACAACAGCGGCGCCCGGGCCATGCCCACGCCCGAGCAGATGGCGGCGATGACGCCCGAGCAACTCGCCGAGATGCAGCAGAAGGCCGCAGCGGCGCAGAACATGCAAAAGCAGATTGATGCCGACGGCGGTAAGATCACCATGAAGGGTCTGCGTCTAGGCGTTGAAGGCGGCCTAATCGACCAGGGCAAGCTCGTCGAGGGCGCCAACGATATGGCGGACAAAATGGGCTCCATGTCGGGCTCCATCGTGACCCAACGCGCCGTGAGCTATGTGCAAGACGAGTACAAGGCGCAGGGCATCGACCCCGCCGACGTGCAGAACGCCTACCTGGGCCGCATGGCGACCACGATGTTTGGTCTGTGCCTGATCTCGCTCGTCGCCACCATCCTGACCGGTGCCGTGGCTTCGCGCACCGCCTGCTCCATCGCCCGCGACCTGCGCCGCGAGACCTTCAACAAGGTTATGCACTTCTCGCCGGCCGAGGTGGGCAAGTTTAGCCAGGCCTCGCTCATCACCCGCTGTACCAACGACATTCAGCAGATCCAGATGGCCGCAACCCTGTTTATCCGCATGTGTCTGATGGCCCCCGTCATGGGCATCGTCGCCGTCATGCGCGTCCTGGCCAACCATACCGGCCTAGAGTGGACCATCGCCGTGGCCATCATCGCGGTCTCGGCCGTCGTCGGCGTGCTTATGGGCCTCACCATGCCCAAGTTCAAAAAGATGCAGAGCTTTGTGGACCGTGTGAACCTTACCGCCCGCGAGCTGCTCGACGGCCTTATGCCCATCCGCTCGTTCAACCGCGAGGAGCATGAGCTCGAGCGTTTTGACAAGGCTTCGCTCGACCTAATGACCACGCAGCTCTACACCAACCGCGCCATGAGCTTTATGATGCCGCTCATGATGCTCGTCATGAACTGCATCACCGTGCTTATCGTCTGGTTTGGCGCGCAGGGCGTGTCCGACGGCGTGATGCAGGTCGGCAACATGATGGCGTTTATCTCCTACACCATGCAGATCGTCATGGCGTTTATGATCCTCACCATGGTTTCGGTCATCCTGCCCCGCGCCGAAGTCGCAGCCGAGCGCGTGGAAGAGGTCGTCACCTGCCCTACGAGTATCAACGACCCTGTCTCGCCCAAACTGCCTGCTGCCAGCGCGCCGCGCGGCGAGCTCACCTTCCGCGACGTGAGCTTCCAGTATCCCGATGCCCGCGCCGACGTCATCAGCGGCGTGAACTTCACCACGCACGCCGGCCAGATGCTCGGCATCATTGGCTCCACGGGCTCGGGCAAGTCCACGCTCGTGCAGCTGATTCCGCGCCTGTACGACGTCACGGGCGGCAGCATTTCGCTCGACGGCATCGACGTGCGCGACATGACCCTTTCCGAGCTGCGCCGCCGCATTGGTTACATCCCGCAGCAGGGGCGTCTGTTCTCGGGCACCGTCGAGAGCAACCTCAAATTTGCCGGCGACATGGTAAGCGATGACGACATGCACAAGGCGGCATGCATCGCACAGGCCGAGGACTTTATCGCCGAGCGTGAGGACGGGTACGACTCCCCCATCAGCCAGGGCGGCTCCAATGTTTCGGGTGGTCAGCGCCAGCGCCTGGCCATCGCCCGCGCCCTGGCCAAGAAGCCCGAGGTCGTGGTTTTCGATGATTCGTTTAGCGCGCTTGACTACAAGACCGACGCGCGCCTGCGCGAGGAGCTCGCCAAAAACGTCACCGACGCCGCGCTCGTGGTCGTGGCGCAGCGTATCGCGACCATCATGCACGCCGACCAGATCATCGTGCTCGACGACGGCCACGTAGTGGGCACCGGCACGCACGAGGAGCTGCTGCGCAGCTGCCCGGCGTACCTGGAGATCGCACAGTCGCAGCTTTCCGCCGAGGAGCTGGGGCTTACCCAAGAAGAAATTGCAGCCGTCATGGAAGGAGGCGAGCGCTAATGGCAGACGAGACCAAGACTCAGATTCCCAAGCCCACCCGCCAGCGCGGTCCCATGGGCCGCATGGGCGGCATGCGTCGCGGCGAAAAGGCCAAGGACTTTAAGGGCACCATGAGGCAGCTGCTCGGCTATATCGGCCAGCACAAGATTGCCGTGTTTGCCGCCGTCGCCTTTGCCGTGTGCTCGGTCATCTTTAACATTGTGGGACCCAAGGTGCTCGGCCAGGTTACGACCAAGCTGTTCGAAGGCCTGGTTGCCAAGGTCAACGGCACCGGCGACGTTGACTTTGACTGGATCGCCAAGACGCTCGGCTTTTTGCTCTGCCTGTATCTGGCGAGCTCTGTCTGCAGCCTGATCCAAGGCTGGCTCATGACCGGCGTCACGCAAAAGATTTGCTATCGCATGCGCAAGGAGATCGCCGCCAAGATTGCCGTCGTGCCGATGAGTTACTTCAACGGCCACAGCAAGGGAGACGTACTCAGCCGCATCACCAACGACGTCGATACGCTGGGTCAGTCGCTCAACCAGAGCGTGACGCAGCTCATCACGTCGGTGACGCAGATTATCGGCGTGATCGTCATGATGCTTTCGATCAGCCTGCCGCTTACCGGCGTCACCGTGCTCACGCTGCCGGCAGCCGCGATTATCCTGACTGTGATGATTCACTTCTCGCAGCCGTACTTCCGCGAGCAACAGCAGGTTCTGGGCGCCGTCAACGGCATTATCGAGGAGGACTTTGCCGGCCAGAACGTCATCCAGGTGTTCGACCGCGCCGAGGCCTCAATCGAGGAGTTCGACCGTCAAAACGACCGCCTCTTTATTAGTGGCTGGCGCTCGCAGTTCCTGTCGGGCCTGATGATGCCGCTTATGAGCTTGGTGGGTAACATGGGTTACGTGGGCGTCGTCGTGGTGGGTGCGCAGCTCGCGCTGACCGGCAATGCCACGCCCGGCGACATCCAGAGCTTTATCCAGTACGTGCGCAACTTTACGCAGCCGGTGCAGCAGCTGGGCAACGTGAGCAACACGATGCAGTCGATGGCCGCCGCCACCGAGCGCGTGTTTGAGTTCCTGGCCGCGCCCGAGGAGGAGCAGAAGGCCGACGCGCAGATTCCCGAGAAGCGCCCCGGCCACGTGGAGTTCGACCATGTCAAGTTTGGCTACACGCCCGACAAGACCATCATCCACGACTTTAGCTGCGAGGCGCAGCCCGGCCAAACCATTGCCATCGTCGGCCCCACCGGCGCCGGCAAGACCACGCTCATTAAGCTGCTGCAGCGCTTCTACGACGTGGACGGCGGCTCGCTGCGTGTCGAGGGCGTCGATGTGCGCGACTGGGACCGCGCGGCACTGCGCGGCGAGTTTGCCATGGTGCTGCAGGACACCTGGCTGTTTAACGGCACCATCCGCGAGAACATCCGCTACGGACGCCCCGACGCGAGCGATGCCGAGGTCGAGGCCGCTGCGCGCGCCGCACGCTGCGACCACTTTATTCATACGCTCGCCGGTGGCTACGACTTTATGATCAACGAGGAGGGCACCAACCTGTCGCAGGGTCAGCGCCAGCTCGTGACCATCGCCCGTGCCATTTTGGCCGACCGCCCGGCACTGATTCTGGACGAGGCGACTTCCAACGTCGATACCCGTACCGAGGAGCTCATTCAGCGCGCCATGGATGCGCTGATGCAGGGCCGCACCAGCTTTGTCATCGCACACCGCCTGTCCACGATCCGCAACGCCGACGTGATCTTGGTGATTCGCGACGGCGACATCGTCGAGAAGGGCACGCACGACGAGTTACTCGCCCAAGGCGGTTTCTACGCCGACCTGTACAACTCGCAGTTCGACGAAGCGGCGTAAATTCGACCGCAGGGAATGGATAATTTCCGAGAGCGGGGGCGCAGGACAACCTGCGCCCCCGTTTTTTCGTCCACGGCACTCGAATTAGCTCTCTTGGGGCCCGATTGACAGCCCCTTCCGGACCCTGTGGCCAAAAAAGGTCAAATATGAGTACTGTTACATTTTTAGTAGCAGCCAAAACCGCCTCAAATGACCTCTTTGCGGCTTCTATACGCCTTCAAATTAATCAAAACGCCCGTTAGCATGCTTCTGTGTGCCAACGTTAATGAACATATTTGCTGTTGTGCCTATTATCTTGTAAGCTCGATATGAGACTACGCCAGCAACAGTACTCATATTTGCCATTTTTTGCCCACGGGGTATGCCGCAGAAGATCCAACTTGCTCCAGCGTGCCGTACGCCGACCCCCCTCCGGCGAGTGCCGACATTTTCCCAGATAAAACCGACCAAAATAAACCTATCCCTTTTTGGTAGGTTTCGGGGTGACAAGGGCTTGCACTTTAGCGTGCGACAGCGGATAATGCCGAACATTCGACAAAACGCTTATTGCTCTTTCTATAGATTGAGGAGGCCCCTATGGCCATGGAATTCAAACGCAGGCTGCCGATACCCATGGAGATCCGCGAGGAAATGTCGCTTTCTGCCGAGCTTACCGCCAAAAAGCAGGCATTTGACGCCGAGGTCGCCAAAGTCTTTACCGGCGAGGACGCACGTAAGGTGCTCATCATCGGCCCGTGCTCTGCCGACCGCGAGGATTCGGTGCTCGAGTATATGAACCGACTGGCCAAGACCGCCGAAGAGGTCAAGGACAAGCTCATCATCATTCCGCGCGTCTACACCAACAAGCCGCGCACCAAGGGCACTGGCTACAAGGGCCTGCTGCACAACCCCGACCCCGAGGCGCCCGATGACCTGCTCGAAGGCGTCAAGGCCATCCGCCACATGCACCTGCGCGTCATCGAGGAGACCGGTTTCTTTACCGCCGACGAGATGCTCTACCCGTCCAACTACCAATACCTCGTTGACCTGCTGAGCTATGTGGCCGTGGGCGCACGCTCGGTCGAGAACCAGGAGCATCGCCTGGTGTCGAGCGGCATTTCGGTACCCGTCGGCATGAAGAATCCCACTGCCGGCTCTACCACCGTTATGCTCAACTCCATTTACGCCGCGCAGGCGCACCAGAGCTTCATCTTCCGCAACTGGGAGGTCGAGTGCGACGGCAATCCGCTCGCGCACGCCGTTATGCGTGGTTACATCGGCCTCGATGGCCGCACCTACCCCAACTACCACTACGAGCACCTCGAGCGCCTGGCCGAGCGCTACACCGAGCACGCCGGCTATGCGAACCCGGCAGCGATCATCGACTGTAACCATGACAACTCGGGCAAGCGTCCGCTGGAGCAGTATCGCATTTGCAAGGAAGTGCTCGACAGCTGCCGCCGCAACGAGTCCATCTCCAAGCTGGTCAAGGGCTTTATGATCGAGTCTTACCTGGAGGACGGCAACCAACCGGTCGACGGCGGCGTCTTTGGCAAGTCGATCACCGATCCGTGCCTGGGCTGGGAAAAGACCGACTACCTCATCCACGAGATCGCGGAACGTATTTAGTTACGCGGTTTTACCAAACCGCGTAACGGCTCGACGCTGCAAACCCGCCAAAACAGCACACAGCCGACCGACGTA
>UQJA01000093.1 GCA_900541285.1 uncultured Collinsella sp. | reverse complement strand
GCCCACCTCGGCAAGAGGGGTTGTCCCGCCAAGGCGGGGCAGCCCCTCTTTTCTTATTGATTCGTTGGGGACGGAGGAAACCGGATCATTTGGAAATGGCAAGGGCATGAGTTGATCGCGCTATCCACTTTGGTCTGGCGGCTGCCGATTCGGTGCGGTTTGAGACCGCTATTCGGCCCCATCGTGACCGGTGGTACTCTTGTATCCGTTTGAAATCGAGCGAAGGAGTGCCGCTATGGAGCAATCGAGCCTGTTTGGTGACGGCGTGGACATCGATACCGAAACGCCCGCGAGCGCGGACACCGCCGCACCCGCCGATGCCCGTGCCCAAGCCGCCGCGCGCGCGGCCGAGCTGCGCCACGAGCTCGACTACCACGCCTATCGCTACTACATGCTCGATGCGCCCGAGATTACGGATGCCGCATTCGACAAAATGCTCGTTGAGCTGCAGGAAATCGAGGCGACCTACCCCGACCTGGTGACGCCCGATAGCTATACCCAGCGCGTGGGCGGGTACGTGAGCGAGCAGTTTACACCGGTCACGCACGTGGCACGCATGTATTCCATGGACGATGCCATGGACCTGGACGAGCTCGACGCATGGCTCCAGCGTACCGAGGATGCGCTCGGTGCCGGCAGCGTCACCTATACCTGCGAGCTTAAGATCGACGGTTTGGGCGTGGCGCTTACCTACCAAAACGGCACCTTTGTGCGCGCCGCCACGCGCGGCGATGGCACCACGGGCGAGGACGTGTCGCTCAACGTCCGTACCATCAAGGACGTGCCCATGCACCTGTCCGAGCCGGCGCTCGTCCACATGGGCGCCGACCGCGAGCGCACCATCGAGGTGCGCGGCGAGGTCTACATGCCTAAGGGCAGCTTTGTGCGCCTGAACGACGAGGCCGATGCCGAGGGCCGCGACCCCTTCGCCAACCCGCGCAACGCCGCCGCCGGCAGCCTACGTCAGAAGGATCCCAAGGTCACGGCGCGCCGCGACCTTGCCACCTTTATATACGCCATCGCCGATACCGACCCGCTGCACGTCCACAGCCAGCGCGAGTTCCTCGATTGGCTGCGTAGCGCCGGCTTTAGTGTCAACCCCAACGTGGCTCGTTGCGCCACGCCGGCCGAGGTCCACGAGTTCTGTGCCCAGGCGCTCGAGCACCGCGGTGACCTGGATTACGACATCGACGGCGTGGTCGTAAAGGTGGACAGTTTCCAACAGCAGCTCGACCTGGGCTTTACCGCCCGCGCACCGCGCTGGGCCATTGCCTTTAAGTTCCCGCCCGAGGAAAAGCAGACCGTCCTGCGCGAAATTCGCATCCAGGTGGGCCGCACCGGTGTGCTCACGCCGGTCGCCGAGTTCGATCCGGTGACGGTTGCCGGCTCCACCATCGCGCGCGCCACGCTGCACAACATCGACGAGATTCGCCGCAAAAACGTGCGCGAGGGCGACACTATCATCGTGCACAAGGCGGGCGACGTGATCCCCGAGGTCGTGGGCCCGGTGCTCGACAAGCGCCCGGCCGATTCGGTCGACTGGCACATGCCCGAGGTCTGCCCCGTGTGCGGCAGCCCCGTGGTCCACGAGGACGGCGAGGTCGCTTACCGCTGCGTCTCCATCGATTGTCCCGCGCAGCTCAAGGAGCGCCTGCTCCACTGGGTGAGCCGCGGCTGCATGGACGTCGACGGCCTGGGCGACGAGATCGTCGACAAGATGATTGCCGCCGGCCTGATCCACGATGTCGCAGACTTCTACCAGCTCACGGTCGACGACATCGCCGGCCTGGACACGGGCCGCATCTATGCCAGCTCCAACAGCAAAAAGGGCGTTAAGAAGGGCGATTCCATTCCGGTGGGCCTCAAGACGGCCGAAAAGATCGTCGCCGAGCTTAACAAGTCCAAGAGCCAGCCGCTCGGTCGCGTGCTGTTTGCCCTGGGTATCCGCCACGTGGGCAAGAGCGTGGGCGAGGTCATCGCCGAGCGATTCCTGTCGATTGACAAGCTCATCTTGGCGAGCGAAGAGGACATCGCCGAGTGCGAGGGCATCGGTCCCAAGATTGCGGCGAGCGTCAAGCAGTTCCTGGCCGTGCCCGAGAACCTTGCCGTGCTGGAGCGCCTGCGCCAAGCGGGCCTGTCGCTCGAGGTCGACCTGGGCGCCGCGCACGCGCAAGCCGCAGCCGATGCTGGCGTGGCGGGCGAGCTTGCTGATGCGCAGCCGCTCGCGGGCCTGACCTTCGTGCTCACCGGCACGCTCGTCAACCGCACCCGCGACGAGGCAGGCGCGGCGCTCAAGGTGCTTGGTGCCAAGGTTTCGGGCAGCGTGTCGAAGAAGACAAGCTATCTGGTCGCCGGCCCCAAAGCGGGCTCCAAGCTCACCAAGGCCGAGCAGCTGGGTGTACCCGTGCTGGACGAGGATGCGCTCGAGCAGATCCTTGCGACTGGTGAGGTGCCGGAGGCGTAATGGATATTGAGAACCACAATTGCTCGCAGGCGGAAGGGCCCACGAAGCGCTCCCAAGCGCAGTCAAAAGAGCACCTGATGGCGCGAATTCGCGTTGCCGAGCGCGAACGCGCGGCGGGCATGTCTCGCGATGCTTTTGAGGCGCTGACCGAGCTAGAGACGAGGCTCGGTCTAGCCTAGCGATACGGGCACCGTGATCTGCGTCACGTAGGTCGCGGGGTCGTCGCTGATGATGTCATCGATCAGGGCGATCTCGCGTGAGGGGCCAGCGGGGGACAGCCCGTGTTCGCGCATATAGCCGAGCAGCTGCTTATAGCGCGGGCCCGCTTGCCCGTGTGTGCCGCGAAAGCTAATGGTCAGGCAGCGCGCGGCGGGTCGCGTCTCGACGTCGCCCACGTAATCATCGGTGTCATCGAGCAGCAAAAAGACCTCGTCGTAGCCATCAAAGTCGCCGGCGGCCAGGCGCTCGGCGCTAATCCCAACGCCCAAGTTGCCCAGGAAGACAAAGGTCTCGTGCTGGCCCTTCTGCAGTTGACGAATCTGCCACTCCAGCGCATAGGCGTCGGTAGGCTTGACACGTTCACGCAATATGGCGCAGCGAAGCTCGGGCGCATCGATTGTGCAAATGGTATCGAGCTCGGTGTTCAAGGCATCGTGCAGCAGGGCAAGCCGGTTATCAATCTTGCGCGACACGCGTTCCAACTCACGGCGCTTGCGCTCGATGAGCTCCTGTTGCTGAGCCAGCTGCCGCTGCATAAGGTCCACGTCGCGCGTGGTCACAAACTCACGGATTTGCGCGAGCGGCAAGTCGAGAACACGCAGGTGACTGATGGTGTTGAGAGTGGAGAGCTGCCGCTATCCGTAGTAGCGGTATCCACTCGCCGGATCGATGTGCGCCGGATCCAGCAAGCCCATCTGCTCGTAATGGCGCAGCGTGCCCACACTCAGGTTAAACAGGCGCGCCACCTCGCCAATGCGGAGCAGGCCCTCGGTATGTTCAGGTGGCGTATCGGTCATAGGGCCGCTCCTTTCAATAGGGTCGGGGAGGCGCGCCAGGCTCGCGTTGCCCCGCTACGCTGCCAACTTGTCAAAAGCTCCGCGGCGGTTGAGCACGGTAAACGCGACAACACAGATGACTGCCGACAAAATCGATCCGCATGGCGAAGCGATGCCCATGGGAAACAACGTGTCGGAATAGGCGTTCGACAGCAGCCACGCGCCCGGCACGCGAATGAGCGCCACGGCCAGCACGTTGTGCGCAAAGCCGATGTAGCTCTTGCCGTATGCAGCGAAAAAGCCGCTAAAGCAAATGTGGATGCCGGCAAAGATTGCATCGAAAATATAACTGTGCATATAGCCGGTACCGGCCGCGACCACCGCAGGGTCCTTGGCAAAAAAGCCAATAAACGCCGGCGCCACCAGCCACATCAGCACGGTGATCAGACAGCCATACACTACCGAGATGGTCATGGCGTCTTTGAGTACCTGGCGCGCGCGGTCGCCCTTGCCCGCGCCGGCATTTTGCGCTGTGAGTGCGCTGACGGTGGCGCCCATGGAGCTCGGCACAATGAACAAAAAGCTGATCATCTTTTCGACCAGGCCCACGGCGGCGGCGTCGACGAGCCCTCGGTGGTTGGCAATGACGGTGATAAACATAAACGCCACCTGGATGCAGCCGTCCTGCACGGCCACGGGCACGCCGATCTTAAGAATGCTGCCGAGCACCTCGGGCTGGGGGCGCAGGTCGCTGCGCTTAATGTGGATATTCGTTCGGCGGCTCTTGAGCCACACGAGCGCGAGGGCAACGCTGGCCGTCTGGGCGGTCACCGTGCCGAGTGCCGCGCCCACGGGGCCGAGCCCCATGTGCCCGATAAACAGAAAGTCGAGCGCGATGTTGATGATGCATGCCACGCCGATCACGTACATAGGCGAGCGGGAATCGCCTAGCCCGCGAAAGATGGCCGAGAGAATGTTGTACGCGGCGATAAAGGGAATGCCGATAAAGCAGATACGCAGGTAGGCGGCAGTGCCTTCGACTGCCTCGGCCGGCGTGCCAATGAGCGCCACGATCTGCGGGCACAGTGCGAGCAGGACGGCGGCCAGCACTACCGAGACGCCCATAAAGAGCGTGATGGTGTTGCCGATGGCGGTCTCGGCGCGGTCAAACCGGCGCGAGCCCACGGCGTGGCCGACGACCACCGTCGTTCCCATGGCCAGGCCCACGAGTGCCACGGTAATCATATAGAGCGTCTGCGCGCCATTTGCCACGGCGGTGATGCCGGCGGCGCCGCTAAACTGCCCCATCATGTACAGGTCGGCCATGCCGTAGAGCATCTGCAAAAAGTACGAGAGCATATAGGGCAGAGCAAAGACCGCGATGGTCTTAAGGACATTGCCGCGTGTGAGGTCGTGTTCCATGGGCGGGGCTTTCTGGCTGGGTCTGTTTACATACCAGTGTAGTGAAAACCCTACAACGATTGTAGAGTCAAGGTTTGTGTCGGCAGTGGGGCGAAAAAAATAGTCACGCTCCAAGCACGATGCTTTGGCCCTCCGTGCCCCTCACCTCGCCTCAAACCATCACAACATTCGACGTATTTTGCCAAAATCGGGAAAAGCATCGAATGTTGTGATGGTTTTTTGCCACTCGACCGGGTGGAATCGCTTTCTTGTGCACGAAGGTGTGTGGACCCGTGGGCAGGGGAATAAGGTTGGTTATCCGACTCCATTGGAGGGCTTATGGACCTGCCGATCGTCCTGTCCCATAAGACTGCTTGGCTGTACCACAACGTGGCGCGCCCGTCCGAGCCGCTCTCGCGAACAAGCAGCCTATACGATGAGGACTTGCTTGCTAACGAGGCGGAACCGACCGCGAGCCTGCCCAAATTGGGACTCGATGCCAAGGGGCTGAGGGCTTCAACGGCAGTTGGGATCGTTGCCGACTATCTAGTTTCGCTCGGTATTCCACGAGAAGAGCTCGATCATATCGACACGCTCGTCAACTTCGATTTTGAGCGTTCGACGCCGGCTGGATTCAGATGCCACGTGTTTGGGGCGCCGGTACCTCCAGGCCATCTTATCGAGGTGGCAGAGGGCCTTCTAGTGGTTGATGAGGCCATGTGCTTTGTCCAAGCGGGTTCGTGGATGAGCGAACCCGAGCAGCTGGAATATGGCTACGAAATCTGTGCCCGATACCATTTGAATCATCTGTCGACAGGCGATTATATCGAGATGGGGCAGAGGTATACCGTTGCCGACTTGATTGCTTATTGCAATGAGAACCGATCTCGTCAGGGGGCTATACGCGCGGCCGCCGTGCTCAAGCGCGTGCACGATGGCGCGCGGTCGCCCATGGAGACGGCCACCGCAATCATGGTCGTAGCAAAACGTTCCCAGGGAGGGCTGGGATACGCCAAGGTTGAGCTCAACCATCGGGTCGATGTTCCCAACGAGTTCAAGTATCTCGCAAAGGCCGGGTATTTCGAGATCGACGTATATGCGCCTGCGAGCGGTACGGGGATTGAATACAACGGTTCGGACCATCTTGATAAACAGCGCAGCGCGTCGGATGCGGAGCGTATGACCGTGCTGAGCGCGCTGGGCTTTAGGATGATCGTCCTCACCGGGACTCAGTTTGCCCATCAGCTGCAATTGCACCGGGCGATGAACGCCATCGCGCTCGCTATGGGCCTTAAGTGCGACCGAAGCGAAGCGTTCCAGAAACGTCAAAACGACCTGCGAGAATTCGTGATTCGGCACTGGGACGGCGGCCTTTAGGGACGTTTTGGTCCCTCTACGGGGTGCCGTGGGCAGGCAAACCATCACAACATTCGACGTTTTTCGCTAAAAACGGGAAAAGCATCGAATGTTGTGATGGTCTGTGCAGAGGATGGGCTTGGGAAGCCGGTCTTGCTCGAAGCGACCTGTCCTGTCGTACGGGTGTCGGCATGATTCTCTCGTGGGGTATTATGTTTTCCGAAGAATAGAACGCCGCGTGAGGGGAGGGCCGCGTGGACGGGCACGTGCAACATGACGGCTTTGGCCGCGATATCAACTACCTGCGCATTGCCGTTACCGACAAGTGCAATTTCCGCTGCATTTACTGCATGCCGGCCGATGGCGTGGCGCCCCGTGCACACGACGAGCTGCTCAGCGCCGAGGAAATCGCCCGCTTTGTGCGCCTGGTGGCGGGGGAGGGCATTCGCCGCGTGCGCCTGACGGGTGGCGAGCCGCTGGTCAGCCGCCGTATCATCCCGCTCATTCGTGACATCCGCGCGATTCCGCAGATCGAGGACATCTCGCTCACCACCAACGGCGCCCTGCTGCCCAAGCTGGCGCCGCAGCTCAAAGACGCGGGGCTTAACCGCGTCAACATCTCGCTCGACACGCTCGACCCTACGCTGTTTGGAAAGATCACGCGCCTGGGTCGACTCGAGCAGACCATGGCTGGCATCGACGCGGCGCTGGCTTGGGGCTTTGAACCCGTTAAGGTCAACTGCGTTGTGGTGCGCCGACTCAACCAGGATGTGGCGGCCCTTGCACGCCTGACCGTCGACCGCCCCATCCACCTGCGCTTTATCGAATACATGCCCATTGGCGACGAACGTACGAGCTCACATTGTGCTGTAGACCCTCACGCGCCCACGCTCAATCCCGAGCTGTGGGACGCGAGCGATACCGTGCCGAGCGACGAGCTGCGGGCGCGCATCAATGCCGGGGCCGCCGCGACGGGATTGGGCGAGCTCGAGCCGCTCGACATCAACGACGCTCCTGCTGGCGCGGGCCCTGCGCGCTATTGGCACTTTCCGGGCGCGGCGGGAACAGTTGGCTTTATTAGCGCTATGTCCAACCATTTTTGCGCGAATTGCAACCGTCTGCGCCTGACGGCCGATGGCGACGTGCGTCCGTGCCTGTTCAGCGATGCCGAGTATTCGGTGCGCGAGGCGCTGCGTCGTGGTGATGATATGCAGGTACTTTCGATTTGGCGCGATGCCGTGGCCCACAAACCGCAGGAACACGCGATAATTGAGGGCACGCAACGATTTATGTCCCAAATCGGAGGATGATCATATGGCCAAGAGCAGGTACGCCGATGCCACCAAGGCCGCTCGCAGGGCCGCGATGTCTGCCCACAAAGTCACGGCTGCGGCCAGCGATGCCGTTACAGGCGCGCAACCGACTGCCAGCGCTGCCGCCGAGCCCGCCCGCGACGCCCGTCGCGACGAGCTGACGCACGTGGACGCCAAGGGCGAGGTGCGCATGGTCGACGTGTCCGACAAGGCCGAGACCCATCGCATTGCCATCGCCGAGGGCACCATCCTCATGCACCCCGAGACGCAGGCCATGGTGCTGCAGGACCGCGCCAAAAAGGGCGATGTGCTTGCCTGCGCGCGCGTGGCGGGCATTATGGCCATCAAACGCACGAGCGACATCATCCCCATGTGCCATCCGCTGCTCATTACCAAGAGCAAGTGCGACATTGCGCCCATCGCTCCGTTGGGGACGCCTGTCGAGGACGTGCCCGAGGGCTGGGCGCCGGCGCGCGCGGACGGACAGGTTGGCTTTCACGTACTGGTTACGGCGGGCGTGACGGGCAAGACGGGTATCGAGATGGAGGCCCTGACCGGAGCGAGTGCTGCGTGCCTGACCATCTATGACATGTGCAAGGCCGTCGATCGCGGCATGGAGATCGTCGACGTGCGCCTGCTGCACAAGGAAGGCGGCCGCTCGGGTGTGTGGGACCGCGCCGAGCGCCAGGCCGCTGCTGTTGAGGCCGTGGGAGCCGCGGG
>UQJA01000092.1 GCA_900541285.1 uncultured Collinsella sp. | reverse complement strand
CGGGTCTCGAGGTGTGGGCCGGGCGGGTGGCCCCCCGCCTGCCGCTGCCCACCAAGAACACCAGAAACAGTAGCCCTATCATGCCTATGAGGAAGATCCTGAGCACATCCTCCCCAAACCAGCTGTCCGGCAAAACGCGCACGATGGCAATCAGCGCCAGAACACCGACCACGGCAAACGCGGCCTGTCGACCCAGAAAAAACGTCGCCGAGCCATTCTCGTGCAGCGCCTCGACCGAAGACGCCGAGTACACCATCAGCAGGCCAAAGCATACCAAGGTAAACAAGCAGGCCATGAATATCAAACGGGGGCGCATGATACGGGCGGGAACGCCGGCAATATAGCGTTCGCTAAACGACTGCCCGCCGCGACCGGAACGCGGTGTGCTGCGCCGCGAGGAAGCACGGTCCGAGTCGGGCCTCCTCATACCTTGTCGGGGGCTCTCCTCTCTCACCGGCAACCCCTATTCCATTTGCGATTTCGCCGCAGCGGCAAGCTGGGCCACATAGTCCTTAAACACGCGGCCGCGCTCCTCATAGCCCGAGAACTCATCGAACGAAGAGCAGGCAGGAGAAAGTAAGATCACGTCACCACGGCTCGACAGCGAACGGGCGACGTCCACGGCATCGCGCAGGTCATCCGCCTGGGCGATATCCACATCGCCATCGACATCGGCCTCGTCCATAGCGGCGGTGAAGCGCTCGCGCGCATCGCCAAAGCAGACGACCGAGCGTACGTTATCCATAACGACGCGCGCGAAGTCCGTGAGAGGCGTGCCCTTATCGTGGCCGCCAAGCAGCAAGATCACGTCGTCATCGGGAAATGCCGTCAGTGCCTTCTCGACCGCATCGGTGTTGGTCGCCTTGGAATCGTTGACGTAGCGCACACCGTCAATCTCGCCACACGGCTCCACACGGTGCTCGAGCGGCTGGGACGAGGCCAGACCGCGGCAGACACCATCGACATCGGCACCGACTGCCAGGGCAGCCGTGGCAGCGCACAGGGCATTGATAACATTGTGATGGCCCGAGATCTTGAGCTCGGATGCAGCGATGAGCGGGGTCTCGACGCCCTTCAGACGCACGATCATCTTGCCATCGCGCACAAAGGCGGCATCCTCGCCCTCAGGCTCGTCAAAGGCAACCTTGCAGATGCGACGACCCGGCGTGTAGATGTACTCATCGAACTCGTGAATGCCGGCGTCTTCGACGTCGACAACCGCCAGATCGTCATCGACCATATTGTCAAACAGTTTGATCTTGGCAAGCGCATAGTTCTTATGGCTCTTATGCCAGCCCAAGTGGTCGGGAGTGATGTTGAGCAGCACCGCCACGCGGGGGTGGAGCTCGGTGGTCGTAGCAATCTGATAGCTCGAGAGCTCAGCCACAAACCACTCGTTGTGGGCTCGGCCGTCAATCTCGTTGACCGGCGGCTCGCCGATGTTGCCGACAGCTACGCTGGCCTCACCGGCAGCCTTGAGCAGATAATCAGTCAACGACGTGGTGGTCGTCTTGCCGTTGGTACCCGTGATGGCAATCCAGTTATCGGGCGACAGGCGATAGGCAAACTCGGGCTCACCCATAATCTGAGCGGCATGCTCGCGCCCGGCCTTAAAGAAGCCCGAGAACTCCGAGATGCCCGGGCACGTCACGCATACGTCATAGGCACCCTCGACCTGTTCGGTCCCATAGACAAACGACGCACCAGCAGCCTCGAGCGCACGCGTGGCGTCATTGGGCTCAGAGGTGCCGCCGCCATACACGGTAACGGCGCTTACGCGCTCGGGATGTGCCAGCGCCCAGCGGGCGACATCGAGACCGGATTTGCCCTGACCCAAAACGAGCAGGCTAAAGACATCAGCAAGAGGCATGAAAGACCACTATCCCAACTGGAAGAACAAAGCAAGGCCAACGGCACCAAAGGCCGCAGCGATAATCCAAAAACGGATGACGACCTTGGTCTCGGCCCAGCCCTTCTTTTCGAAATGATGATGGATGGGCGCCATAAGGAAGACGCGCTTGTGCGTAAAGTGGAAGTAGACAACCTGAATCATGACCGACAGGGTCTCAACGATAAACAGGCCGCCGATGATGAGGGAGACGACCTCGGTGTTGGTCATGATGGACGTGCAGGCAAACGCGGCGCCCAGGGCAAGCGAGCCGGTATCGCCCATAAAGATGCTCGCCGGATAGCAGTTGAACCACAGAAAGCCCAAGCAGGCACCGGCACACGCGGTGCAGAAGATGGACAGGTTCACGTCTCCGTGCAAAAACGCCATGGCAGCCATGGCGAGCATGGCAATCATGGAGGTGCCGCCAGCAAGACCGTCAAGGCCATCAGTCAGGTTCACGGCATTAGAAAGACCGGCGATCATCAGCCAGCAAAAGACAATGTAGAGCCACGGGAACGAAAGGCCGCAGATAGTAGTCGAAAGAACACCGAGGTCAATCGTCAGGCCGCCGGGAAAACGAATCTCGGGGGCGACGCCGCACCAGTTAACGGCAAGTACCGTAAAGGTGACACAGATAATGGTTAGACCGATCATCTTGGCATGGGGCGTCAGACCGAGCGAGCGCCCATGCGTAACGGAGGTCAGGTCGTCAATCAGGCCCAGCACGCCGGTCGCCAGCGTGGCGAGCAGCACGAGCACGAGCTCGGTGGTGAGCTTGCCCATCAGCAGGCAGGTCAGCGAGATCGCGACGAGGATGACAACGCCACCCATGGTGGGCGTTCCCTGCTTAACCAAATGACGCTTGGGGCCGTCGGCACGAACCTGCTGGCCGATACCCTCGACCTTAAGCAGCTTGATCCACCACGGCATGAGCAGCAGCGCAATGGCAGCGGCGATGCCAAGCCCCAAAAAAGCCTGATACGTTGGATACGAGGGATTGCCGAACATGGGCTAGCACACACCTTCCACAAAGCGGTCGAGCTCAACAAAGCGGGAACCCTTGACCAGTACAACACCATGTTTTTCAAGCGCGCCGCCCATGCGGTCGAGCACCTGCTGATAATCGGAGAACACCTGGATGCGGTCCTCGTCCATACCCATCATGCGCGCGGCATCGGCCATAAGCTGGGCCAGCTCACCACCCACGCACGCCAACATGTCGAGCTTCTTGGCGGCGGCATAGGCGCCCACGAGCTCATGCATGCGAGGAGCCTCATCGCCCATCTCGCCCATCTCGCCCAGGATCGCCATGCGAGACCCCGTGCACGAAAGCGAGCACAGCAGATCGAGGCCAGCAGCCATGGATTCGGCGCTGGCGTTATAGGAATCGTCGATGACGCGGGCACCGCTCTTGGCGCGCTTAATCTCCTGGCGGTGACCGGTGATCGTGAGGCCCCTAAAGGCAGTATCGATCTGCTCGGGCGTCACGCCCAGGCGATAGGCAACCGCGGCGGCCTTAACGGCATTAGGAACGGACTGCACGCCGGGGATGGCAAGCATGGTATCGATCGTCTCACCCTGGCCAAAATCGAGCGTAAAGACCGGACGGCCCTCGTCATCAACACGAATGTCGCGGGCACGGACCTCATCATCGTCCGAGACGCCGGCCAGCATCACGTCGATACCAGCAGGCTGGGCGAACGTATCGCGAATGAACGGCGTAAAGTCGTCCTCGCCGCCCAAAACCAGCAGCGGCAAGAAGTCGCCAGCGGCGCACATACCCTGGACAATCTCGGCCTTAGCGCGGGCGATGTTCTCGCGGCTACCCAAAATGCCGATATGAGAGGTACCAATCTTGCTCACAATGGCAAGGTTGGGATTGGCGGACTGGGACAGGCGCTCGATCTCGTGGAAATGGTTCATGCCCATCTCGAGCACCAGGACCTCGGTATCGGCCGGAGCGGAAAGCACCGTGAGCGGCATGCCGATCAGGTTATTGAAATTGCCCTTGGTGGCCCAGACACGATAGCGCTTGGCGAGCACGGCGGCGAGCACGTCCTTGGTCGTCGTCTTGCCGATGGAACCGGTAATACCAACGACCAGGCAGCCAAGCTCCAGACGGTACGTGTGCGCCAAACGCAGCAGAAAGTCCTCGGGATCATCGGTCAGCAAGATGGCACAGCCCTTGTCCTGCGCCAGCGAGACCAGCTCGGCCTCGGGCTCACGCGTCATTACGACGGCGCCGGCACCCGACTGGACGGCACGGGAAGCAAAATCATTGCCGTCGACGTTTTCACCGGGAAAGGCGACGAAAATCGTCCCTTCCTCGACCTGACGCGAGTCGATAACGCACCCGCGGCATACCCGATCGGCTTCTCCCGTCACGGTTCGGGCCCCTGTTGCGGCCGCGAGGTTGTTGACGGCGATCTCTATCATTGCAGCTCCCCTGTAAACCTAATAATGCTATCGGCGTATTGTATCCCAGCGCCGCGCATGCGTGGTGCAGGGCATGTGAACACCCCTCATATGGGACAACAAACCACGCCCCAAAGATTGTAACCCCCTACTTCGTGTGCGGGATACCCAGCACGTCGAGTGCGTTGGCCATAATGGACTGGAACGGCACCGCAGCGGCATCTGAGCCGCTCGGCGTTCCGTCGAGCGTGATATAGCACAGCACCTTAGGCGATTGTGCCGGTGCAAAGCCCATAAAGGACGACATGTAGTTCTCCTTGAGGTAGCCGCCGTTCTCGTCGGCTCGGCCGTACCGGTCTTACCCGCCACGTCATAGCCATCAACCGCGCCGCCAACGCCCGTTCCCTCGGACACGACCGTCTGCATGCACGATGTCACCTGGGATGCGGCGTCCAACGAAATCGCGCGCTCGCCTTCGCCCCAGTCCTTCTCGTCGCCTTTGCTGGACTTATAGAAGTGCGGGGTCATCATCACGCCGCCGTTGGCGATGCCGCCCACGGCACGTGCGATCTCAATCGGCGAGACGGACAGTGCCTGTCCAAAGCTCATCGAGCCCAGCGTGGCGCCGTCATACTGGTCACGCTCCTTGACGATACCCAGGCTCTCGCCCGGAAAATCTACACCAGAGCTGTGACCGATGCCCCACTTGTCCACATAGGCGGCAAAGTCGTCGGCACCGATCTTGCGCCCCACCAGGACAAAGCCCACGTTGGACGAACGGCGCATCATCTCGCGCACATCCATGGTCATGGCGTAGTCGCGCTTGTCGGCATCGGTGACGGTATCGTCGCCCACCTTGATGCTCGCCGGCACCTCAAACGACGTACTCGATCGCACGACGCCCAAGTCGAAGCCGGCGCCCGCCACGAGTGTCTTAAAGACCGAGCCGGGCTCGTAGGCGTCGGTGACCAGGCGCAAGTTCATATCCTCGGTCTTGGCGTTCTCCAGATCGGTCTGGTCGTAGGTCGGGTACGAGCAGGCGGCGAGAATTTCACCAGTCGTGGGGTCGGTGACCAAAGCCGAGCCGTTCTTGGCCTTTGTCTTCTCGACAGCCTCCGCCAGAGCATCCTCAGCCGCTCGCTGGATATTGACGTCGAGCGTCGTCACGATGTCAACGCCGTCGACCGCAGCCACCTTTTTATAGGCACCGCCCGCGATATAGCTGCCGTCCCTCGCACGCTCGCGCACGAGAGAACCGTTCGTGCCGGTCAGAAGCTTGTTGTATTGCTTTTCGAGACCCGTCAAGCCGTCGTTGTCTACATTCACTACACCCAGCACCTGCGATGCCAGATTGCCGTATGGATATACGCGCTTCATGGCCTGCTCAAAAAGCACGCCGGGCAGGTTCTTCTTCTCCAGCGCCGCAGCATCGTCTTCGTCCACCTGGCGCTTGATATACACCCAGGTGCCATCGGACTCGACGAGCTTGCGGCAGGTCTTTTTATCGATTCCAGTTGCCTTGACCAGCGCCGACACCGTCTTGTCAACATCCTCGACAAGCTGCGGGTTCACGGCGATGTTGCGACATTCGACCGACGACGCCAGCACGTTACCGTTGCGGTCGTAGATGGTGCCGCGTTTGGCATAGAGGGTCTGCGCAAGCAGGCGGCGCGCATCGGCACGCTCGCGCAGTTTATCGGCTTCGACAATTTGATAATCGGCAAGGCGAAAGACGCCCAAGCCCAAGCCAAGCCCGATGAAGCCCATGACGGCTTTGCGGCGAGGCAGAGGCGCGCCTGTAAGCCATTCGGTCGACGAACTCTTGCGCGACCTGGTGTTATGCACTTGAGGGCCGCCCGAGCCGCGAAGTCGCGACGCCGGGTCGTTGCCACGGGACTGCCCGGCGTTGTAAGATTGCCGACCCGTTCCTTGATAACCAGAACGTCCCCGCGACGAGGGACGTCCAGAACCGCGGCCCCCATCGGAACCGCGGCGATAGTCATTTGTCATACTCAGCTACCGTCTTGCTACTGAGCGGTCGCGGTCGCGTTGGCGCCCGCGGCTGCATCCTGCGAAAAGTCAAGTGTAACGCTCTCGCTGGGCTCCACCATGCCATAAGCGCCCGCAAGGTCGCGAATGCGCGTGTCGGCGCCATAGACCGAATGCATGACCTCCAGGTCGGAGCTCTCATCGGTCGCCTTTTCGAGCGTGTTGGTAAGCTCGGCGTTGCTGTTGAGCACCTGGGCCGTAACGCCGGCGAGCGCCACGCGGGCGACACCGATCGTCATGAAGATGGCCGCAATGATGCAAAACGTTTTAAGAACGCTCATGAAAACCGGGCTTACCGCCTGGTTTGCCTGACGGCCCGCGCCCGTGTAGACATCAAAGCGCGGCCTGCGCTGCTCACGGGGAGCAACGGGGGCCTGCGGCGTCTCACGATAGGCGGGCATGGCGTTCATATCATAGGCGAGTGCTGCGCTTGAAGTGTTGTAGCCCATGATATGCCGCCTCCCATCCCGAGTACGTTGGTAGTGTGTTTAAGCTTCGTTTATGGTGCGAGCGGGAGGTCCAATATCGCGCGGTCGCGCCTACAGACGCTGCGCCACGCGGATTTTGGCTGATCTCGCCCGAGGGTTGCGCTCAACCTCATCAGGCTGGGCAACCAAGGGTTTGCGGGTGATGACCTTGAGTATCGGCACGTTGCCGCACACGCACACCGGAATCTCCGGCGGACACGTGCACCCCTGGCTCATCTCTTTAAAGTGGTTCTTTACGATACGGTCCTCGAGCGAGTGATACGAGATGACGCAGATACGTCCACCCGGGTTGAGCCACCTGGTGGCGGCATCAAGCCCTCGTTCGAGCACATCGAGCTCGTGATTGACCTCGATGCGAATGGCCTGGAAACTTTTCTTGGCCGGGTGTCCGCCATGCCGACGAGCGGCAGCCGGGATACCCGCCTTGATGATCTCGACAAATTGGCCGGTGGTTTCGATCGGTTCTTGCTCGCGGCGGCGCACGATCTCGCGCGCGATCTGCGAGGCGAACTTCTCTTCGCCGTAGACGCGTAGAATCCGGGCGAGGTCGTGTTCGTTATAGGTGTTGATGACCTCAGCTGCGTTTAAGGTGTTATTACCCGGATCCATCCGCATGTCCAATGGGGCGTCCTCGTTATACGAAAAGCCCCTGCCAGGGATATCGAGTTGCGGCGACGAAACGCCCAAATCGAACAGGAAGCCATCGACCCCGGGCACCTCGGCCGAGCAAAGCAGCTCGTCCAAGTCGCCGAAGTTGCCCTTCAGCAGCTGGTGCGGAACGCCGGGAACCTCGCGGTCCAGACGGGCGCCAGCGGCCTCGAGGGCCATGTCGTCCTGATCGACGCCGAGCAAAAGGCCCGTCTCCCCCACCTGCGCGGCCATCTTTACCGAATGGCCGGCACCGCCAAGGGTGCAATCGCAGACAACGGAGCCGCTCTTTAGCCGCAGCGACTCAAGCACTTCGCCGAGCATGACAGGTTCATGCCGATATTCTTGTGTCAAGATCCCACGCTCCATCCGTTACCCGTGCCTTGCCCTTACGAGAAGAAGAGGTCCAGCAGGGCCTCATCGTCATCGTCCTCATCGGCCGCGGCGCGATCCCAAACCTCAAGGTGGTCGTAGTTGCCCACAACCGTGACCTCGCGGTCGAGGTTCGCCTGCTTGCGGAGAGACTCGGAAAGACCGATACGACCGGCGCTGTCCACGTCCATCGACGTGGTGCGCTTGTTGATCGCCCTCATGAGCTTCTGGTCGTTAATGTCACGCGGGTTGAAACCCTCGTGGCCCTCACGACCCGCGAAGAGTCCTTCGACCCACTTATCGAAGGCCTCGGCAGAGAACACGTACAGAGCATCGACATCCAGGGCTTTAAACACGCGAACATGCTCTCCAAGCTCCTCGCGAAGGGGTGCAGGCAGGGACAGACGACCTTTTGCATCGAGATTGCGCTCGTATGCACCAGTCATTCCCATGTGCGCCCTCCCCTCGGTTACTCAGATGGCACGTAC
>UQJA01000091.1 GCA_900541285.1 uncultured Collinsella sp. | reverse complement strand
CGTGCCGATGTGGGGGACCCGCCCGCCTCCGCCGCGGGCGCCGTGGTGAGCCGCAAGCGCTCATAGACGCTCTTCATACACGAACCGACACTTTTAAAGCCGCCTAGTCCGCGCACCGTTTAGCAACGCCACCGCCGAGCTCCCCTCCGGCGGTGGCGTTTCCTGTTTGCACTCGTATGGCGCACACGCGAGCGGAGTCGCAACAAGCGGCTCCGCGCTTTGTGATTAATGCCCGACAACGCGTAGGCGCGCAGCTTATTCCTCTTCCGGATTTTGGACATTTTACCCTCCGAACGGCACTACCGCCGGCAACATCCAGCAGATACGCTGAATCTAGTCGTATAGGCCCTATGAGAACGGGAGCAACCATGGCAGCCTTGTTCACGACCCCCAAACGCAATGACACTACCGCCGGAACCCATGTTGCCGAACCCGACGTTCGCCGTCGCATAGGACTCGCGCACGGCAGCTGGCGCCGCGTGACGCGCCGCATCGTCGCGGGCGCCGTGTGCGCGCTCACGGTGAGCTCGCTGCTCATGCCGAGCGTCTCGCTCGCAGCGGAATGGGTCAAGGTCGGCGGCAACAAGTACAACACCGCGGCGAGCGACGAGGCCGGTACCTGGTCGTGGGACGGCGCCGACGACTTGAAGCTCAACAACTATAACGGCGGCGAGATCCAGGCCGCAGGCAAGCTCAACGTGAATTACTCGGGAACCAACATCGTCACTGCCGAATGGATCGAAAGCATCAACGTTTCTCATGGCACTAACGAGAATGCCGAGCTCAATATCCAAGGCGACGAGGGCGGCACGCTCAGCGTGACATCTACTGAGGACGCTATCCTCTCCACGGGTAATATCAACATCGACGGAGCCGGATCCGTCAACGCCACGAGCACTGGGTTTGATGCCATCAATGCCGGAGGTGATCTCGCTATCAAAGGTTCGGGCAACGTCAACGCCACGGGTGCATCGGATGGCATCAGGGCAAACGGCAATATCACGATTGACGACAGCGGAGCCGTCACCGCCAGGGCTACCAAGGACAAGGGTATTGGAGCCGACAAGAACCTCACCATCAAGGGTGGCGGGACGGTCGAGGCAAGCTCAGCCGATGGTGAGGCCCTTTGGAGCGGCGGCAATATCAACATCTCGGACGGCAGCCAGGTCAAGGCGAACTCTGAGGAAGACAGCGCCGTCATTTCCACGTACAAGCTTACGGTCACGAACGCCTCCCTTAACGCAAGTGGTGCTAAATATGGCGTCCATGCCTTTGGGGGCGTTACATTCGATCACGCGACCGTGACGGTCCGTACAAGCGCGGGCGGTGGCCAAGCTATCGCACTCTTCACGGACTGGGATGACATCGTCATCAAGAACGGCTCCACCGTGGACGCGTTTGCGGAAGGCGAGGTTTCGGCTGCATTCTCCACCAGAAACGATCGACCCAACGAGAAGGGCGGCCACATCTACATCAGCGACTCCGTTGTCAAGGCCATAGCCCGCTATGTCGAAAACGGCGACGGCCCCATCCCCTACAGCGAAAACCAAGATGGCGAGACGAGGCGCGAACCCCAAGGCGAGAACATCGGCATCATCGCCCAGACCAGCGAGGGCGTCACACCCGCAGTCATCTCGATCATCCGCAGCAAGGTAACGGCCGAAGGAGATACAGCGGCAATCTTTGCCCGTGCCATGAGCGCTGACGGCAAGACAATCGGCACCATCAAGATTGAGAACGCCGCCATCCAGACGCCCGAAGGCGGCAAGGTCATTGACTATCGCAAGCTCCGTGACGGCATCTACGAGGCAGGCCAAGCCATCGGCACGGGCGACGCCACGGTCGACTCCCTCTATATCAAAGCAGTCGCCAAAAGTACGACCATCGCACCTCCCGAGGTAGCCAAGCCGGAAGACCCCAAGCCCGACGAGACCAAGCCCGCAGAAAGCAAGCCCGCGGAGTCCAAGCAGAACCCCAAGCCTGAGGGCTCAAAGCCGACCAAGGCCGTTGCGGCTTCAACCACGAAAGCCAAGACTACCGGCGTGCTCGCGGCAACCGGCGACACCTCGGGTGCGGCCATCGTGGCAACCGTCCTTGCGGGAACAGCCGCTATCGCCGCAGGCACCATGGCGAGCCGTAAGCGTTCTTAGACGTCTCTGCGCACATGGCAGCTCCCGCGAAGGCCCGAGCCCCAGCACCGTTTAACAACGCCACCGCCGAGCTCCCCTCCGGCGGTGGCGTTTTCCATATGCGTCCGCAGGGGATGCACGAGATTGTCTTTGGTCTAGCCCAACCGGCATACGCTGGCGTGCGACAATTGGGGCTGCCGATATCACAACACTGAGAGAAGCCCGTCATGGAAGCGCATCAAAAGCAGATAACCGTTTATTCGAATCATACGGAAAGCGCGCCTGTCATCTACCTTCCTGTGGTCGTGGGCGACGGCAGCGAGGTTTATAAGTGTTGCCGAGAGCTCGACTGTCCGCCATTCACCCTCGTCGCCATTGGCGGGCTCGATTGGAATCGCGAGCTGAGCCCCTGGGCATGCGACGGGACCGTACGCGATGCCGAGCCCTTTGGTGGGCAGGCTGCCGGCTTTCTTGATGAGCTGCTGAATCAGATAATCCCCCAGGTGGAGTCGTCGCTTCCTCAGCCACCTGTTTGGCGTGGCATTGCCGGTTACTCGCTCGCGGGCCTCTTCGCACTCTGGTCCCTCTGGCAAACCGACGCCTTTGACCGCGCCGCGAGCGCATCGGGGTCGCTATGGTTTCCCGACTTTGTCGACCGTGCCAGCACGGCCCCTTTTGCCGGCAGCCCGCAAGCCGTCTACCTGTCACTCGGCAAAAAGGAAACCAAGACGCCCAACCGCATGATGCGGCATGTACTCGACGACACACGCGCGATGGAAGCGTTGCTCGTCGAGCGCGGCATTCCAACAACGCTGGAGCTCAACCCCGGCAATCACTTTGCCCAAACCGACTTACGCATGGCCCGCGGCATCCACTGGATACTGACACATTAAAAATGGTGCCCACACGCATATACGCATGGGCACCATATCTCGTTTTAGCTGAACGCAGCTGCTACTCAGCAGCCTCCTCAAGCTCGGAGACATCAAACTCAAAGTCGTTACCCGGCAGGATGGCGTTGAGCACAATGCCCACCAGTGAGCCCACGGCAATGCCGGACAGCGAAATGGTCACGCCGCCCAGCTCCAACACGATGGCGCCGGCGGTGCTGTACGCGATGCCGAGCGAAAGCACGAGCACCAGCGCGGCAACCAGCACGTTGCGGTTGTTCTGGAAATCGACCTGGTTCTCGATGAGGTTGCGGACGCCCACAGCGCTGATCATGCCGTAGAGCACGAGCGACACACCGCCGATCACACACGCCGGCATGGCCGCAATGACAGCCGCGAACTTGGGGCAGAACGAAAGCACGATGGCGCAACACGCGGCAATTCGAATTACGCGCGGGTCGAACACGCGCGTCAGGGCGAGCACGCCGGTGTTCTCACCATACGTAGTGTTGGCCGGAGCGCCAAAGAGCGAAGCCAGAATCGTGGCAAGGCCGTCGCCGAGCAGCGTGCGATGCAGACCGGGATCGGCAATGTAGTTGCGCTCGCAAGTCGAACCGATAGCAGAGATATCGCCGATATGCTCGATCATGGTCGCGAAGGCCAGCGGCATGATGGTGATGATGGCCGTCGTGGCAAGACCGCTATCGAACTGCGGCCCAAAGAGTGCAAACACGGTGTTGTCCCACACGATGGGCAGACCGACCCACGGAGCGGCTGCGACGCCCGAGAAATCAACCTCGCCGAGCGCAGCCGCAACGGCATAGCTCACCACAACGCCCAGCAAAATCGGCACGATCTTGACCATGCCACGGCCCCAGATATTGCAGATGACGATAACGGCAACGCCAATGACAGTCACAAGCCAGTTGGTCTGGCAGTTAGCAATAGCGGAACTTGCCAGGATCAAGCCGATGGAAATGACGATGGGGCCAGTCACCACCGGCGGAAAGAAACGCATGACACGCTTGGCGCCAAACGCGCGGAAGAGCGCCGCCAGCACCGGGTAGAGCAATCCGGCGCAGGCAACGCCCAGACAAGCGTAGGGCAAAAGCTCGGCCTCGCCGTTGGGTGCGATGGCGGCATAACCGGCAATAAAGGCAAACGATGAGCCCAAAAATGCCGGCACCTTACCGCGCGACAGGAAGTGGAACAGCAGCGTTCCCAAGCCGGCAAACAAAAGCGTTGCCGATACCGAGAGGCCGGTGAGCACGGGCACCAGTACCGTGGCGCCAAACATGGCAAACAGGTGCTGCAGGCCGAGCAGGAACATGCGCGGGCGGCCAAGCGACGATGCATCGTAGATGGCATCGGTGACGGCGGGCGTCGAAGACTGGGACATGGATGTCCTTTCGAATGGAAGGGCGATCGGGCATATCGGATAACCTGCCCGAACGATACAATCCGAACCATTGTACGCGATACGCCATGTCTCGCACGCGCCGTCACCTGCGAACGTTACCGCTATTTCCAAACGCGCTCGGCAACGCGCTTGACCAGCGCGATCTTTGCCCATTGCTCGTCCTCGGTCAGCTTGTTGCCAATCTCGCAGCTGGCAAAACCGCACTGGGGCGACAGATACAGGTTCTCGAGCGGAACATACTTTGCAGCCTCGTGAATACGCTCGACAATGGCATCCTCGTCCTCAAGCTCAGCGGCCTTGGTGGTCACCAGGCCCAACACGACCTTCTTGCCGGGGGCAACGTACTTGAGCGGCTCAAAGCCACCGGCACGCGGCGTATCGAACTCCAGATAGAACGCATCGACATCCTCATGCGTAAACAGGTACGGCGCGACGGGGTCATAGCCGCCCTCGAAGGCATAGGTAGAGTGGTAGTTACCACGGCACACGTGCGTGTTAATGACCAGGTCGTCGGGCTTACCCTCGATGGCGGCGTTGTTGAGCGCCACGCCCAGCTCGCTTACCTTTTGCAGGTCGACCGGGCTCATGCCGGTTTTGGCGACAAAATCGGTATCGCAGTAGATGCCCCAGGTGCAGTCATCAAACTGGATGTTGCGGCAGCCTGCAGCGTACAGGTCGGCAATCACCGTGCGATAAGCAGCTGCAATGGCGTCGGCAAGTTCCCCATCGGTCTTGTAGACAGCGCGCAGGCTCTCCTGCTGGCCGTCGCAGCGATCGAGCGTGACCTCAGAGAACGTCTGGATAGGCGCCGGGATGGTCTGGCGTGCAACGTGGCCCTCACCCTCAAGTGCCTTGACAAACTTAAAGTGCTCGACGAACGGATGATTCTCGCCGCTGATGGGACCGGTCACCACGGCGGTATCGGCCGTGGTCTCCTCGTCGTGAAACATATAGCCCGTACGCGAGGTACGGCGTTCAATGCCGTTAAGGCCCCACATAAAGTCGAGGTGCCAGTAACTGCGGCGAAACTCGCCATCGGTAATCGCCTGCAGGCCGGCGGCCTTTTGCTTGTCCACCAGGTCGCGAATGGCCTCATCCTCGACGGCCTTAAGGCCGGCGGCGTCGAGTGTGCCTGCCGTATAGGCGGCACGTGCATCCTTAACAGCCTGCGGACGAAGAAAGCTGCCGACGATATCGGCGCGAAACGGCGCGTTCGGCTGAATCGAAGTGCCCATAGATATCTCCCTTTGCATTGGTTGCTTTACTGGGACAGAGTATGAGCGCTCATATAGCCATCGTAAAATATACGTTTATAACAGTTTGATATAGATGTTTCCTATATCAGTCTGGACTGCCATAAAGAGATTTGACCCGCGCGGAGCACAGCAGCCTAGATATGCTGGCGAATCGCGTCGATATAGGCCTGCCCATAGCGCGTAAGTGTCGTGTTCTTGCGCGTGATGATGCCAATCTCCATGTACTCGTCCACATCGAGCGGAATCGAGATAATGCCGGGGCCGTTGAGTTCGTGGCTGATCACGCCCGAACACACCGTGTAGCCGTTGAGGCCCATGGCCAGGTTGAACAGCGTCGCACGGTCGCGCACGCGGATATTCTTGCGGCGCTCAAACGTCGAGGTCAGTTCCTCGGAATAGTAAAACGAGTTGTAGCTGCCCTGCTCGTAGGACAGGAAGGGATAGTCCTCCAGGTCCTCGAGCGTCACGCTGGAGCGGCCCGCCAGCGGATGGTCGGCGCACACAAAAACGTGCGGCGTGGCGCAGAAGAGCCCTTCGAACACGAGCTCGTTGGCCGCCAGCATGCGCTCGATGACCTCGCGATTGTGCTCCGACAGATACAGGATGCCGAGTTCGCTTTTCATATGCGCGACGTCCTCGATAATCTCGTGAGTCTGCTCCTCGCGCAGGGTAAAGTCGTAGCGCGCGGCATCAAACTCACGAATCACATCGACAAACGCATTAACGGCAAAGGAATAATGCTGGCAGCTCACACTAAAGTGCGGCACCTGCTCGGACGCGCCCTTGTACTTGCCTTCGAGCAGATCGGCCTGGTCGAGCACCTGTCGCGCGTAGCCCAAGAAGGTCTCGCCCTCCTCGGACACAATGACACCCTTGTTGGTGCGCTCAAAGATGTGCACGCCCATCTCGTTTTCGAGATCGCGAATCGACGCGGTAATCGAAGGCTGCGACACAAAGAGCCGGCGCGAGGCCTCGGTAATGCTGCCGCATTCGGCAACCTTAACAACATACCTGATCTGCTGAAGCTTCATGGTTTTCTCCCTAGACGTTCGTGACGTCGCAACCAGTCGTGCTCACCTGACGCATAAACGGCGGCATCTCCCCCGTCGCGGCGCAGGCGGCAATCTGATGCAGAGCCCCGGCAACCGCATCGTCTGCCGCAGCGCCAATATGCCAGCGCGCGGCAGCCGTGACAGCCTCGTTGGCATTGGCGACTGCAACGGAGTTGGGAACGGCATCGATCATGGGCAGATCGTTATCGGAATCGCCAAATACGGCCACCTCATCGGGCGTCAGGTCCAAAGCGCGCGCCAACTCCAGCGCAGCGCAACCCTTGTCCCAACCTGCTGGAAGGATGTCAAACAGGCGCACTCGGTTGTTGGGAAACACGAGCGAGAGTTCCGGCACCTCAGCGGCAACGCGCTCGCGTAGCTCCGCGAGCTCCTCACGCGAGCGGGCGCTCCAGATATTCGCCTTGTATACCGGCGCGCCATCGACGACGGGACGGCACGGGGCCTCTTCGCCTTTGAGCCATGCGTTGCCGCCCGACTCCATGGCGCGACGAACGCGCTCGGGGTCGCTCGTCACGCAATAGGCATCGTTATCCCAAAAGTCGTCACCCAGGCTGTAGACCTTCAGATACGTATCGTCGGTCTCTTGCTCCAAGTAGTCAGCCAAGCGCATAAGGGCGGCGTTGTCGATCGCATGCGAGGCTACCGCCTCGCCGTCCACAAACATGACCTGGCCGTTGCAGAACGCGCCGGTCGAGAAGCACTCGGAACGATTTTTGAACATCCAGCCCATCGCGGACGGCTGGCGACCCGAAACCGGGCCAAAGTGCAGACCCGCCGCCTGCATGGCATGAATGCCCTCGATGGCGTAGTCGCTGGCTCCGTCATGCCCGGCTGGAATCAGCGTATCGTCCATATCGGTCAGCACAAGTTTGATCATAGAGTCCCCTCGGTCATTCTTAATCCCATCTATTGTACCGACCTGCCAAAAAGGGACAGGTTTATTTCGGCAGGTTTCATCTGGGAAAACGCAAAGTCCCAGTTGTTACCTGCCAAAATAAACCTGTCCCTTTTTGGCAGGTGCGCTAGTATAGGGAACAACAGATTCGATGCGGGAGTGCCGGCGGTGCAAACCACAAGGCTGAGAGGGCATGGGGCCCAATCCTTTGAACCTGTCAGTTAATGCTGGCGTAGGGAGCATGCCGCCTTTACAGGGGCGCTGTCTATGCACAGCGCCCCTTTTCTATGCCAAGGAGGCATGTGCAGTGATTGATTCGGAACAGCTTAAGCAACATATGGTCAAGGCCGTGGAGGAGATTCGCACCACCAATCCGATGGCCGGCTCCATCACCAACACGGTGACGATCGACTTTGTCGCCAACGCGCAGCTCGCCGTGGGTGGATCGGCCGCCATGGTCTATCTTCCCGACGAGGGAGAGGCGCTCGTTGCCGGCGGCGGCGCCATCTATCTCAATATGGGCACGCTCTTCCCCATCTACGAGCAGACGATTCCCCGCGCGGCCAAGGCGGCACACGACGCCGGCAAGCCCTGGGTGCTCGATCCGGTGGGCCTGGGCATCGGCAGTCTGCGCACCCAGTTGGTAAACGAGCTTAAGCAGTACAAGCCCGCCATCGTGCGCGGCAACGCCTCCGAGATCATCGCGCTCGCCGGCCTGTGGGGTCTTGAGGGCGAGGCGGCCGATCTGAGCCGCGTGCGCGGTGTCGATACCACCGACACGGTAGACGCCGCC
>UQJA01000090.1 GCA_900541285.1 uncultured Collinsella sp. | reverse complement strand
ACCCGTCTGTGGTATGACGATGGAATCGAAAAGTTTGAGGTCGGAAGCGACGGAAACGTCTGATACGGGGCGTTATCGTTCATAATTTGTTTTACCTTTTTCAGACGCAATATGCTATACTGCACCGAAAAGGAGTGAGCGTTATGCAGCCAAAAATGTGCAGCAAATGTAAGAAAAATATCGCCGTTGTGTTTATTACCAAAGTTGAAAACGGCGTTACCATGAATGAAGGCTACTGCCTGAAATGTGCCCGGAGTCTGGGAATTCCCCAGATCGATCAGGCCGTGAAGCAGATGGGCATTTCCGACGAAGATCTGGATATGCTCAGCGACGAAATGAGCAGCATGTTCGGCCAGAAGGACGACAGCGACAGCTCTGACGACGATGAAATTGACAGCCAGACCGCCACGTTCCCGCTGCTGAACCAGCTTTTCGGCAATACCCCCGCGCCCCAGCCCCGTCCTTCCAGAAAGGAAGAAGGAGAGCCGAAGGAAAAGAAAAAGTCCAAGCGGCATAAATTTCTGGACAGCTATTGCATGGACTTGACCGGCCGGGCACGGGAGGGCAAGCTGGATAAGGTCATCGGCCGGGATGTGGAGACGGAACGGGTCATCCAGATACTCAACCGCCGCCAGAAGAACAACCCCTGTCTCATCGGCGAGCCCGGCGTGGGCAAGACCGCCATCGTCGAGGGCCTGGCTCAGCAGATTGCAGCCGGCAACGTGCCCGAGAACCTCATGAACCAGAATATCTGGACGCTCGACCTGCCGGGCCTCGTGGCGGGCGCCAAGTATCGCGGCGAGTTTGAGGAGCGCCTCAAGAACGTGATCCAGGAGGCCACCGAAGCTGACGACGTCATCCTGTTTATTGACGAGATGCACACCATCATCGGTGCCGGCTCTGCCGAGGGCTCCATCGACGCGAGCTCCATGCTCAAGCCCGTTCTCGCACGCGGTGCTTTCCAGATCATCGGTGCCACCACGGCCGAGGAGTTCCGCAAGTACCTCACCAAGGACCCGGCCTTCGAGCGTCGCTTCCAGACCATCGATGTCGAGGAGCCGAGCGTCGAGGACACGGTCAAGATCCTGACCGCGCTCAAGCCGCGCTACGAGGAGCACCACCATGTGCGCTATACGCAGGGTGCTATCGAGGCCGCCGCGAACCTCTCCGACCGCTACATCCAGGATCGCTTCCTGCCCGATAAGGCCATCGACCTCATTGACGAGGCCGGCGCCCGCGCCCGCATCGCCGCCAACCGCGCGCCCGAGCCGGTGCGCGAGGCCGAGCATCGCGTGGAGGAGCTTAAGGCCGCCGCGCAGGAGGCCACCGAGAGCGACGACATGAACAAGGCCGCCGAGATCACCGAGCAGCAAAAGGCTGCCGAGATTGAGCTCGCCGAGGCCAAGGCTGCCTGGACGGCCGAGCTCGACGCCAGCCCGCTCACCATCGATGTCTCCCAGATTGCCGACATCGTGTCCGTGACCTCGGGCGTGCCGGTGTCCTCGCTCACCGAGAGCGAGAGCCGCCGCCTGCTGCAGGCCGAAAGCGTGCTCAAGACGCGCATCATCGGTCAGGACGAGGCCGTCGAGGCCGTTGCCAAGGCCGTGCGCCGCAGCCGCTCGCCGCTCAAGGACCCGCGTCGCCCCGGCGGCAGCTTTATCTTCCTGGGCCCCACCGGCACGGGCAAAACCGAGCTCGCCAAGACGCTCGCCGAGTATCTCTTTGGCAGCAAGGACGCGCTCATCAGCTTCGATATGTCGGAGTTTGGCAGTGAGTTCGAGGTCTCCAAGCTCATCGGTAGCCCCCCGGGCTATGTGGGCCACGACGAGGGCGGCCAGCTCACCAAGGCTGTTCGCCGTCACCCGTACTCGGTCGTGCTGTTCGACGAGATCGAGAAGGCGCACCCCGACATCTTCAATATCCTGCTGCAGGTGTTGGAGGAGGGCCGTCTGACCGATAGCCAGGGCAAGACGGTCGACTTCCGCAATACGGTGATCATCATGACGTCAAACGTGGGCGCCCGCGAGATCGCGCAGGATGCGAGCGTTGGCTTTGGCACTACCGGCGAGCAGGGTCTCACGTCGAGTGAGATCCGCGGCCGTGCGATGGGCGAGCTCAAGCGCCTGTTCCGCCCCGAGCTGCTCAACCGTATCGATGACATCGTGGTGTTCCAGAAGCTTTCGGGCGAGAACCTCACCAAGATCGCGCACCTGCTGGTGGACGACCTGCGTCAGCGCCTGATTGCCAACGGCATGAACATCAAGCTCACCGATGCGGCCTACGACAAGATTGTGGCGGAGGGTACCGACCTCACCAACGGTGCGCGTCCGCTGCGTCGTGCCATCCAAAAGCTCATCGAGGATCCGCTGTCCGAGGAACTGCTGGCTGGCGAGTGGGGCGAGGGCGATACCGTCCTGTGCGACGTGGTCGACGGCAAGTTTGTCTTTAGCCACGGCACGGGTGAGATTCCGGCGCCGCGTCCGGCGGGTGCACTCGGGGGCGATACCGCTCCGGCGGCGCCGCACACCGGAAACGCCGCGCCTGTGAGCAGTGGCGTGAGCTCGGGCCCCGGCGGCATGATGCAAGCCGGTTCCGGCGCGCTGTAGGGCGTGGTGACAATTTGATACGCGCAATCGAGGCGCTCCGGAAAGGGCGCCTCGATTTGTAGAGCTGCGGAAGTTGTGACCGTTACGCTATACGGTCCACCGTTAGCCGATGATGCAAGGGCGCTCGGCGTTTTCGACTGGTTTATGCACGCAAAGTCTGGGAATATACAAGTCGCATGTCTTACTGTCTAACCAGTTGCGCCAAGGAGGCACCATGGACTACAAGATTACCGGCTACGAGCCCGCCCAGCTGTTCCATTTCTTTGAGGAGGTCAGCGCGATTCCCCGTGGGTCTGGCAACGAGAAGGGCATCAGCGATTTCCTGGTCGCATTTGCCAAGGAGCGCGGCCTCGATGTGTACCAGGACGAGGTCTACAACGTCATCATTCGCAAGTCCGCATCTGCCGGTGCCGAGAATGCCCCGACCGTGATGCTGCAGGGCCACATCGATATGGTGTGCGACAAGTTGGGCTCCGTTGAGCACGACTTTATGACCGATGGTATCGACCTGGTCGTCAAGGACGGCGTCCTCACCGCCAACGGTACCACCCTGGGTGCCGACAACGGTATCGCCGTCGCTCTGATGCTCACTGTTCTCGATGACGATTCGATCGTTCACCCCGCCCTCGAGTGCGTATTCACCACCGACGAGGAGACTGGCCTGGTCGGCGCCGAGACGCTCGACAAGTCCCAGATTAGCGCCCGCACCATGATTAACCTTGACTCCGAGGAAGAGGGCGTTGCCACCGTCAGCTGCGCCGGCGGCGTCGTCGTTACCTACACCTGCCCGATCGTGCGCGAGCACAAGACCGGTAGCACCCTCACGCTCGACATCTCCGGCCTGCTGGGCGGTCACTCCGGCAGCGATATCCACCTGGAGCGCGGCAATGGCAACCTCATCATGGCCCGCATCATCGACCGCCTGATGGTTGCCGGCGAGCCCGCCATCGTTAGCTTTAACGGCGGCACCAAGGACAACGCCATCAACCGTGAGTGCAAGGCTGTTCTGGTCTACGCCGACCACGCTGCCGCCGAGGCCGCGGCCCAGATTGCAAAGGGCATCATCGCCGACGTCACTGCCGAGCTCGAGGTCTTCGACCCCGGCTTTACCTGCACCGTCGAGATTGCCGACGACGCCGAGGTCGAGGCCATGGACCAGAAGTCCGCGCTTGCCCTCATCCGCGCCCTGCGCCTTGCCCCTAACGGCGTGATTCGCCGCAACGTCGCCACCGACGGCTCCGTCGAGGTTTCCTCCAACATCGGTGTGGTTGCCACCTCTGACGACGAGGTCAAGATCATGCTGTCCCCGCGTTCCTCGATCACCTCGCTGCAGAACGAGTTCAAGGATCGTCTGCAGACGCTGGCCGATGTCCTGGGCTTCGACGCCAAGTTTGAGTTCGAGTATCCCGGCTGGAGCTATGCCGAGCATTCGCCGGTCCGCGACGTCTTTGTCGAGAGCTATCGCGAGCTCTTTGGCTCCGAGCTGCGCATCGAGTCCATTCACGCCGGCCTTGAGTGCGGCCTGTTTGCCGAGGCCCTGCACGGCCTGGACGCCATCGCCGTGGGTCCGACGCTCTCCGATGTTCACACCCCGGACGAGAGCATGGAGCTCGCTTCTGCCGAGCGCTTCTACGAGCTGCTCATCGATGTCCTCAAGCGCCTCGCTGCGTAAAGGTCGCCTTAGTTAAGCCGCTCTAAAACGGCTGGCTATGAAAACGGCCGCTTGGCGTAATGCCGGGCGGCCGTTATTCGTTACAGTGCGAGGATCCCCAGATGCTCAAGCAGGATCTTAAGCCCGATGAGGATGAGTACGACGCCACCCACGATGGTGGCGGGTTTTTCGTAGCGCGCGCCAAAGGTGTGGCCGATCGCTACGCCGGCGACGGAGAAGATAAACGTTGTGACGCCGATAAGCGATACAGCGGGAACGATGTCAACCGAGAGCGCCGCAAACGAGATGCCCACGGCTAGGGCGTCGATTGAGGTGGCGATGGCGAGGATCAGGTACTCGCCCAGGTCGATTTTTTCGGCATCCTTGTCGTCGCCTTCATCCTCGTCCTTGGTAAAGGCTTCCCACAGCATTTTGCCGCCGATAAAGGCCAGAAGGATAAAGGCGATCCAATGGTCGATCGGTCCGATGATGCCCATGAATTGACTGCCGAGCGCCCATCCGATTACGGGCATGCCGGCCTGGAAGCCGCCAAAGAACAGGCCGAGCACCACGGCGACTTTAAGGTTGATCTTTTTCATGCCGAGACCCTTGCAGATGGAAACGGCAAAAGCGTCCATCGAAAGGCCAACGGCGAGCAGCACGAGCTCTGCGAGTCCCATAGTCTGGCCCCCTCTCTGCGGGCGAGCCCGATTACGCGACTACTCCCTCATTAATATGAGACCCGATGCTACCACATGAGCAGTCAAGAGAGCCTCGTCCCAAATGAGCTACCTAAGCTGTGTTCGCTCATTCTGTAAGCATCGGATTTCGCAAGCGCTGCGGGGACAAACCGTGAGAAACTATTTAGCGTTTATGGAGCGTATACGATGGGAGCGATGCCTTGGATAAGAACGAGCTGCAAAAGCGTATGGAACAGGCCATCCGCCTGACGGCACCTGGTCAGCCGATCCGCACCGCCCTCGACATGATCATCGCCGGTCACCTGGGCGCCCTTATCTGCGTCGGCGACACCGAAAACGTGCTCGCTGCCGGTAACGACGGCTTCCCGCTCAACATTTCGTTCACCTCGAACCGTCTGTTCGAGCTCTCCAAGATGGACGGTGCCATCGTCATCGACGGTGACCTCACCCAGATTCTGCGCGCCAACTTCCACCTCAATCCCGATCCCTCGCTTGCCACGAGCGAGACGGGCATGCGTCACCGCACCGCCGCTCGCATGTCGGTGCTCACCGATGCCATCGTGATCTCGGTCTCGGCCCGTCGTGCCGTCGTCAACGTGTACGTTCACGGCAAGAGCTACGAGATTCAGCCTGTCACCACCATCATGAGCTCGGTCAACCAGCTCGTCGCTACGCTCCAGACTACCCGTCAGTCGCTCGATCGCTCCCTGCTGCGCCTGACGGCCCTCGAGCTCGACGACTACGTTACGCTCGCCGACATTACCGGTATTTTCTCGAGCTTCGAGATCATGCAGCAGGCAAAGACCGAGCTTAAGGATTGCATTGTCAAGTTGGGCAACCAGGGCAAGCTCGTGCAGATGCAGCTCGAGCAGCTCGCGGGCTCCAGCATGGATACCGAGTATGACCTGATGATTCGAGACTACGCGAGCGATTCCTCCGAGGCAAACGCCGAGAAGATTCGCGCCGAGCTCGCTCGCATGACACCTAAGGACCTGTCCGACCCACAGCATGTGGCTGCGGTTCTGGGTTACGACGACCTGGACGAGGACTCCGTCATGACGCCGCTGGGCCTGCGCACGCTTTCGCGCGTGTCCGTCGTGCGCGACGGCGTGGCCGAGAAGATCGTCGACGAGTATGGCTCGCTGCAGGAGCTCATGGACGACATCAGCGAGGATCCGGAGCGCCTGGGCGACTTTGGCGTTAACAACCCTGCCATTCTTGCGGACTCCCTGTACCGCATGAAGGGCACCAAACAGGGGAACGCATAATGGCGCCCGTATGCGCCGTAGTCGTTGCCGGTGGCAGCGGCCAGCGCTTTGGTAATCCCGGTGGCAAGCAGCTCGTTAACGTGGCGGGCCGTCCGCTCATGAGCTGGTCCATCCGCGCGTTCGATCGGAGCGACAAGGTCGGCCACATCGTGGTGGTGTGTCCTGCTGAGCGTCGTGCCGAGATGCGCCGCCTGGCTATCGACCCGTTTGACTATGACACGCCCATCAGCTTTGCCGATGCCGGCGATACCCGTCAGGATTCCACCCGTGCCGGTGTGCATGCGGTTCCGGCGGGTTTCGAATATGTCGCCATTCACGACGGTGCTCGTCCGCTCATTACGACCGAGGCCATCGATCATGCGATCGACGTGCTCGTGAGCGACCGTGCTCTCGACGGTGTCGTGTGCGGCCAGCCCGCGATCGACACGCTCAAAATCGTCGACGGCGATAATATCGTCGAGACGCCGCCGCGCGAGCTCTATTGGGCTGCGCAGACGCCGCAGATCTTTAGCGTCGACGCCATGAAGCGCGCTCACGCCGCTGCTATCGCCGAGGGTTTTATCGGTACCGACGATTCATCGCTGGTCGAGCGCATGGGCGGACGCGTCCGTTGCGTTCAGAGCCCGCGCGATAACCTTAAGGTGACGGTGCCCGAGGACCTGCGTCCCGTAACCGCGATTCTGCTTGGCCGCATGGCCGAGGGAGAGGACCTTCCCCATGTTCAGTAACCTGCGCATTGGCCATGGCTACGACGTCCACCGTCTGGTGGAGGGGCGTCGATGTATCATCGGCGGTGTCGACATTCCCTACGAGCGCGGCCTGCTGGGCCACTCGGATGCCGATGTGCTCGCGCACGCCTTGGCCGACGCCATTCTGGGCGCCTGCCGCGGGGGAGACATCGGCAAGCTATTCCCCGACACCGATCCCGCCTATGAGGGTGCTGATTCGATGGTGCTGCTCGCTCGCGTGATGGACTATGCGCGCGAGCTGGGCTTCGAGTTTGTCGATGCCGATTGCACCATTGCCTGTCAGCAACCCAAGATCACCCCGCACCGCGATGCCATGCGCGCCAACCTTGCCCATGCCCTGGGTGTTGACGTCGAAAACGTGGGCGTCGCCGCCACTACGACCGAAAAGCTCGGTTGGGAAGGCCAGGGCGAGGGAATCGGCGCCTGGGCCGTCTGCCTGCTACAGAAAACCGTTAAGGAGTAACGAATGCGTATCTACAACAGCGCTACCCATAAAAAGGAAGAGTTCCAGCCCATCGAGTCCGGCAAGGTCCGCATGTACGTGTGCGGCCCCACGGTCTACGACAACATCCACATCGGCAATGCCCGCACGTTCATCAGCTTTGACGTGATTCGTCGCTGGCTCATCGCGAGCGGCTACGAGGTCACGTTCGCCCAGAACCTCACCGATGTCGATGACAAGATCATCAAGCGCGCCAACGAGCAGGGCCGCACTGCCGCCGAGGTCGCGACGGAGTTCTCGGACAAGTTCATCGGCGTCATGCGCGCTGCCAACGTGCTCGATCCCGATGTGCGTCCCCGCGCCACCAAGGAGATCGGCCCCATGATCGCCATGATCAAGACGCTTATCGAGCAGGGCCACGCTTACGCAGCCGATAACGGCGATGTGTACTTTGCCGTGCGCAGCGATCCCAACTATGGCCAGGTCTCGGGCCGCAACATCGACGACCTTATGGTTGGCGCGCGCATCGAGGAGAACGAGGACAAGAACGACCCGCTCGACTTTGCCCTGTGGAAGGCCGCCAAGCCCGGCGAGCCCAGCTGGCCGAGCCCCTGGGGCGAGGGCCGTCCCGGTTGGCACACCGAGTGCGCCGCTATGGTGCATCGCTACCTGGGCACTCCGATCGACATCCACGGCGGCGGCTCCGACCTTGCCTTCCCGCATCACGAGAACGAGTGCGCCCAGGCCACCTGCGCCTGGCACCAGGGTTTCTCCAACACCTGGATGCACACGGGCATGCTACTGGTTGACGGCGAGAAGATGTCCAAGTCGCTCGGCAACTTCTTTACGCTGGCCGAGGTCCTCGAGCAGCACTCCGCTGCCGCTCTGCGCCTTCTGATGCTGCAGACGAGCTATCGCTCGCCGCTCGACTTTTCTTGGGAGCGCCTGGAGGGTGCCGAGAACTCGCTCACGCGTATCGCCGGTACGGTCGAGAACCTGCGCTGGGCCGCGAACCATGCGACGGCCGATGCCGATGAGGCA
>UQJA01000089.1 GCA_900541285.1 uncultured Collinsella sp. | reverse complement strand
CGGCCTCGGCGCTTTGCGCCTGCCGCCTTGGGGGACTTTGGGGTCGATTGGGGTTGTCTGCACAATTCGCGGTATTATGTTGCGGAGTTTTGAAAGGAGCAGCTGGTGGTCACGACGACATTTGCCTCGCCTTTGGGCGAAATCTTGCTTGCCGCTGATGGCCGCGGTCTGACGGGGCTCTGGTTTGAGGGGCAGGAGCACTTTGGCTCTACGCTTCTCCGGGAAGACTCCGAACATGTTGAAGGCGCCGATGCAGTTTCTGGTGCTGGCGGCATGTCGTCGGTGAGTCCGGCAAATGGTGCGGCGTTTTCGGTGCTTGAGCGTTCCTGGGCTTGGCTGAATGCTTATTTTGCAGGGCAGGAACCTCGGTTTACGCCGCCGTTGCATTTAATTGGCGCGGCGTTTCAGCGTGAAGTTTGGTACGAGCTGCTTTCTATTCCGCGTGGTGAGGTCGCCACGTATGGCGAGATTGCCCAGCGTGTTGCGGCTCGACATCGTGTGCCGGGAAATGAAGCGCCCGTTGTGTCTCCTCGTGCGGTGGGGGCTGCGGTCGCTCGCAACCCTGTTTCAATTATTGTGCCGTGCCATCGCGTGGTTGCCGCCGATGGTTCGCTCAACGGATATGCCGGCGGCCTCGACCGTAAGGAGTGGCTACTGCGGCTTGAGGGCGCGTACGAGGAGTAACGCTCGAGCACTTTGCATAACTAGGGCGCCGTGAAAGAACGGGACACGCTTTCCGAATGGAGGCTCAGACGGAAACCACGTCCCGGAATTCTGTTTTAAAGCGGGATGCGCTTTCCGAATGGCGTCCCGAGCGGAAACCGTGCCCCGGAATACAGCCTCAGAGTGGGACGCCGTTTCCGGTTGAGACCACCTGTCTGGACATCGATCTACGCCCGCTCCTGCAGGGCGTAGATGGACTTATCCATGTTGAATAGGTAAGCCACAACGCAGACGATGAAGAACGCCGGCAGATTACCGAAACCGAAGACCTCTCAACCGATAAGGATTGGCGCGAGCAGCGTGTTGGTGGCGCCGCCAAAGACGGCGGCGTAGCCCAGCGCGGCGCAGAACTCGACGGGCATGCCGAGAATTCCGGCGAGCACGACACCCAGGCTTGCTCCGATGGAGAACAGCGGCGTCACCTCACCACCTTGATATCCTGCGGCAAGCGTGGCGATGGTGAGTGCGAATTTGAGCGCCCAGTCCCAAGGCATAATGGCGACCTTGCCGTCACCGTTGAGCGCCGCCGATATCAGGTTGGTGCCAAGTCCGCAGTATCGTCCCTGCCACAGCGCGAACAGGATCGCCGATAGCGCGATGCCCATAACAGCGATGCGCACATAGGGGTTGGGGAGCAGCCGCGCTGCAAGGGTCTTGGCATGTGCAAGGCACCAGGCAAAGGCGCCGCCCGCCATGCCAAACGCAACGCCCAGCACCGCAAGCCGTCCAAGACCAGGGGGGTCGAGCGCATACGAAGCGACAACGGCGACCTCGAACTTCTCGAGCCCCAGGGCGCCGGAGGTCATGCTTGCGGCAAATGAAGCCGTAAGCGCGGGAAACAACGCGCGGTATTCCATGCGTCCGGCGACAAGCACTTCGATAGCAAAGACCGTGGCGGCGAGCGGCGTTCGAAAGAGTCCGGCAAAGCCAGCGGCCATGCCAATGAGCAAAAACGTGTTGCCGGGGTCTTGGAAAGGTAGGCGTCGTCCGATCCAATGTGAGACGGTTGCACCGATCTGCACGGCCACGCCCTCGCGTCCCGCGCTGCCGCCAAAGAGGTGCGTTCCCCACGTGCTCAGCATAACGAGCGGCACCAGACGCGGGGAGATGGCGTCTTCGCGTCCGTGACCTACGTCGAATACTAAGCTCATGCCGCGGTCGGTGCCCTTGCTCCAAGTGCGGTAGGCAAACACGATGGCAAGGCCCGCGAGGGCGAGGAGGGGAAGGAGCAGAGTGATGTGCTCGTCACGGAAGGTGCCAATCGCCAGAAGCACGCGACCAAAGAGCGCGCAGATGGCGCCAACGATAACGCCGACGGGGATTCCGACAGTACCCATGAGCACGAGGCCGCTATAGGTGTTGACCAAGCGTTTGATTCTGCTCGAAGCACTGCTTTCTGACATTTTGTTTTCCGACACTTGCTCTCTTGATAGAAAAAGAGCTGGAGTTGCGCATCGTTGAGAGGCTTTCCAGCTTTAGCTGAACAAACTTATAAGATGCGGCGGGCCGCGTCAAGATAATTACCTGACGGCCTAGGAGGCGGCTGGTTGGCTGGCTTAAAACCTAGCGCGTGAAATGACGCCCCACGCTATTCAGCGCGCTTGATAGGATGACGAACCACAGTCTTAAGTTTCTCCGGTGCACATTTGCGTGGATCGGAGAGATAGATTTCGTGATGTAAACGGGTGTCTGAGAAGTCGGGGACATAGCCCTGCTCGGTCGCATATTCATGCATGGCGTCTACGGTTGCTAACTCGTTGTCGTAGGGCCCGGTGTGCATGCATTGAACGCAGAGGCCCTCGTCAACTTTAAGCAGTTCGACGGCGGAAAAGTCCAGTTTCTTTTTGGCCGTGGCTTTCGCGACGGCCCAATCAAAGTCATCCTGAGTGACGAAATCGGGCAGACGGATACACGAGATATAGTTGAAATTGTCTTTGTGCGCATAATCGATGCCGCTACCGGGGGGTCTTGCCACCAGAAACCCTCGAGCGGCGGTACCACAAAGTCGAAATAGCCCTCGATACTCCTTGAGCCTTTCTTCGACATCTTGACGGTATAGGCGATGCCGTAAAGCAGCGGCAGGGCGTTTTGATACTCGCCACCTTCGGTATTTGGGTCGCCCTTTCCGCGAACGGCAACGTAACTCATAGGCGGGACAGTTACGATACTCGGCTTGCTTGCAGGTTTGTAGAGCTCCTTGCATTCCTTCTTAAAGTCGAACGCCATGTTGGCCGCCTTTCTGCGTATTGGCCTGCTTAGATAGCTGGATCATATCATAGAAACGAACAGCTGTTCGAATTATTTGGCTGACAGATTGAGATGCGTGCGTTGTGTTTGGCGGTCGGCCTGACCCCGTCGATGATTTCTCGGCCTCCCCGGCGCCCTATCTATAGCTGCCGTTTCCCCATATAAAACCTGCCAAAATAAACCTGTCCCTTTTTGGTCGGTGCGAAATGGGTAATACTAAAGAGTTATCCGACCAGATGGGAATTAATCGATGGCCTATATCGAATTCAAAGACGTCATCAAGGCATACGGCGAGGGCGACGCCCGCATCCACGCGCTCGACGGCGCGAGCTTTACGGTCGAGCGCGGTGAGCTCGCCATCATTCTGGGCGCTTCGGGCGCCGGCAAGACCACGGCCCTCAACATTCTGGGCGGCATGGATACGGTAACCTCCGGCACTGTGACGGTGGACGGGCGCGACGTGAGCTCCGCCAATGAGGCGCAACTCGTGGAATACCGCCGCGCCGACGTCGGCTTTGTCTTCCAGTTCTACAATCTGGTTCCCAACCTGACGGCGCTCGAAAATGTTGAGCTCGCAGCTCAGATTTGCCCCGATTCGCTCGATGCCGAGCAAACGCTTTGCCAGGTTGGCCTGGGTGAGCGCCTCGCCAACTTCCCCGCGCAGCTTTCGGGCGGCGAACAGCAGCGCGTGTCCATTGCCCGTGCACTGGCCAAGAACCCCAAGCTGCTTTTGTGCGACGAGCCCACGGGCGCGCTTGACTACAAGACCGGCAAGCAGATCTTGCAGCTGCTACAGGACACCTGTCGCAAGCAGGGCATCACGGTCATCATCATCACGCACAACTCCGCACTCGCGCCCATGGCCGATCGCCTGATTCGCTTTAAGAGTGGTCGCGTGGAGAGCGAGACGGTCCAGCAAAATCCCGTGTCGATCGAGACGATCGAGTGGTAGCGCCCATGGACCGAGATCGCCAAAACAACCAAAACCACGATATGGAACATGCGGGTCGCGACCGGGAGTTCGCGACCTACTGTACCGCTCAAAGCTCAAACGATATGGTCCCGACGGTGTTTCGCCGTGGCATCTACCGCACAATCCGAGGCAGTCTTAAGCGCTTCTTGTCCATCGTGGTCATCACCGCGCTTGGCGTGAGCGTGATGTGCGGCCTTAAGGCGGGCTGCGCGGATCTGCGCGATTCGGTTGACGCCTACTTTGACCAGCAGAGTGTCTATGACATTAACGTGCAGTCGACCTATGGCCTTACGCGCGACGATCTTGCGGCTATCCAAGAGGTCGACGGTGTCGAGACGGCCGAGGGCATCTACACCGAGACCGCCTACACCGCCGTGGGTACAACGCGCGAGCGCGTGGTCGTGCAGAGCCTTTCCAAGGAGAATATCGATCAGCCGATGCTGGTGAGCGGCGATTTGCCCGAGAGTGCCGGTGAGGTTGCGGTGACATCGAAGTTCCTGAAGGCTTCGGGCAAAAAGCTAGGCGATACCGTGAGTTTTGCCGCCAATGATGCGAACTCGTCGAACCAAAGCGCTAAGGACCAGTTTGCCGCGGGCGATTACACCATTACGGCCGAGGTCCTCGATCCCACCGATGTGAGCTCCGACTCGACCGTCAACGACTTTCGCGCTGCTTCGGCTGCGGACTATAAGTTCTATGTGAGCGAGGATGCCGCGACGTCGTCGTCCTATTCCGCGATCCACGTGGTCGTCGAGGGGGCCAAGGACCTCAACTCCTATTCCGATGCCTATACGGCAAGGATTGACGAGGTCAAGGGCAATATCGAGAAGATTCGCGACGAGCGCGAGAAAGCGCGTGCTCAGGAGCTGACGGCCGATACGCCGGCGAGCTTGGACGCGGCTGAGCGTCAGGCGAATATGCTCTTTGGGATTGAGCAGGACAACATCAACCGCATGGCCGAGGGCAGCGAGGAACGCGTTCAGGCACAGACCGATTTGAACCAGCGCCGCGCCGCCGCCGACCAGCAATTTGCCGATGCCCGTGCCGAGCTTTCCGATCTGGGCGAATGCACTTGGTACATCCAGGACCGCGATAGCATCGCAAGCTACTCGAGCGTGGAGAGCGACAGTTCCTCAATCGAGGCCATCGCCACCGTATTCCCGTTTATCTTCTTTATCGTCGCCGTGCTCATCAGTCTCACCACCGCCACCCGCATGGTCGAAGAGGAGCGCACGCTCATCGGCCTGTACAAGGCGCTCGGCTATTCACGCAGGCGTATCCTGTCCAAATACGTGGACTATTCACTGTGGGCTTGTCTGATCGGCGGCGTGCTTGGCAACATTGTCGGATTTGTGGGCCTACCACTGTTCCTGTTCACGGTATTCGACGACATGTACTCGCTGCCCCAGATGCTGCTTTCGTACGATATCGTGTCCTCAATCGTCTCGGTGGCGCTGTTTGCCGTGGGCGTGGTGGGCGCCACGATTATCGCCTGCCGCCACGAGATGGCCGAGGCCCCAGCCTCGCTCATGCGTCCCAAGGCTCCGCGTGCCGGCTCGCGCATTTTGCTTGAGCGCATCGGCTTTATCTGGCACCGTATGGGCTTTTTGAACAAGGTGGCGGCGCGTAACCTGTTCCGCTACAAAAAGCGTGCCCTTATGACCATCTTTGGTATTGCCGGCTGCACCGCGCTCGTGATCTGCGCTCTGGGCATCCGCGATACGTCGATAGCGCTTTCGCCCAAACAGTACGGGCATATCACGCGCTACGACTTGCTGGCGGTCGCCAATCCCGACGACTTTACGCAGACGTGCGCGGCACTAGAGGAGCGAAGCGCGGTCAAGGATTCCGGTGTGACCGTGAATTCGACGCTGCCGATTATGACCGACAACGTCACCTTTACATTTGGCGGCAAAAGCGAGACAGTGCTGTTAATCGTGGTGCCCGATGACCGCGTGAACGATCTGGACGATTACGTGCGCCTTGAGGACGAGTCCAAAGAGTCGCTGTCTTTGCGTGACGGAGATGTGTATCTGAGCAAGAGTTCACAGCTGGCGCTGGGGATTCAGCCGGGTGATGCGGCGCGCGTCCAGGATTCGTCGCTCAATGTTGCTAAGGTCAAAGTCAGCGACATTTCGCTCAACTATCTGGGCAACACACTCTTTATGACGCAGGGCACCTATGAGCGCGCGTTCGGTCGAAGCGCGCGCCTTAACGGTGTCCTTGCGTTGCTGAAGGGCTCGTCGGCCGACCAGATTGCGTTTAGCAAGAAGCTTAAGAGTGACGGCTGGCTTACGATTTCGAGTACGGCCGAGCATCAGGAGAACGCTGATGCGAACTTTACGATTATCAATTCGGTCGTGGCGCTCGTAACCTTTATGGCGGCGTGCCTATCGTTTGTGGTGGTGTTTACGCTGTCCAACACCAACATTTCGGAGCGCGAGCGCGAACTGGCAACCATCAAGGTGCTGGGCTTCCGTCGCGGCGAGGTGCACCACTACGTCAACAAGGAGACGCTGACTTTGACGGCGATTGGTGCCGCGCTGGGCGTTCCACTGGGTAGCCTGCTGGCCGAGAGCTTTACGTACATTCTGCAGATGCCGTCGCTCTACTTTGACGTTGAGGTCGAGCCGCTGAGTTATGTGCTCGCCGTAGTGCTTTCCTTTGTCTTTACGTTTATCGTCAACCTCGTCACCAACCGAACGCTCAACAAGATCGACATGGTCGGCGCCCTCAAGAGCACCGAGTAACCTGTCCTTGGATTCAAGTTCTAGCGAGTTGCCGACGCGCCCGCAGCAGCATTTTTGCATAAACCGCTCCGTCAAATGCATACTTTGACGGAGCGGTTGCTTTTTGCCCACAGGTACCCCAGGGGGCGCCGTGCAAATTCCGGAGTATTCAGCATCCCGGGGTCCGCGGGCGCGGGGGCGGGGGTGCAAAACTGCGCTGAAAGCCCCGATTCTGAGTCCCAACGCCTCTAGAGCCGCTCGTTTTTTTACAGGATGCGGCCCATGGTGCCTGCCTTTCGCCCAAAATCCAGTATGCAGGCACCCTCGGCTGCTGAATACTCCCAAAAATGCACGCCGCATCCTACCCTAGGCACCCGTAGCTACTCTGCGGGTGCGTGGCCTGATAGTAAGTTGCGGTGGAATAGTTCCCGTTTGGCATAGCAGAGCCATAAAACAGGAACTATTCCACCGCAACATATTGAAAAGGCTCTTGGCTGTGTTAGCGCCGGGCGATTTTAGCCGCTAATAGTCAAACTATTTTGACCAATCCCGGTCACCGAATAATGGCCACCGTGCCTCCCCGCCGCCACTACGCTGGTGGTGCCAACACGCCGGCGTTAGGAGGACCATTGAGGTGAACGAGAGACACGATGACCTACAGGAGATTATAGACGCGGCGCTCCGGGAGATGGCCGCGGAGGAGGGCGACGGGTTCGACCCGCAGGCATGCAACCTCGCGGAGTTCTGCAGGAGGACGGGGCTCACCCGCTCCCGCGCGAGGACGGTCAGGGCACACGGGTTCAGGGCCCTGCCCCACGGGAACAGCGGGAGGAGGGCCGCGCCGGGCGTGCTCGCCGGCCACACCGGCCTGGTGGACGACCTCCTGCGGAAGGGCGTCACCAACTCGCAGGTGATATTCGAGCGGCTGCTCGGCCAGGGCTACGCCGGCGGCCTCACCACGGTGAAGACCTACATCGCCGCGCACCGGGACCTCGTGCCCGCGAAGAGGCGGCAGGCGGCCCCGCAGGGCTGCCGCGGCCAGCGCTTCAGGACGGCGCCCGGAGAGGCCTACCAGATGGACTGGGGCTTCGTCGCGGTCGAGCGCCCTGGCGGGGAGCGGGCGCGGATCGCCTGCTTCGCCATGGTCTGCCACCATTGCGGGGGCGCCCACGTCGAGTTCTTCCCGAACGCGCGCCAGGAGAACCTCCTCATCGGGATGCTGCACGCGTTCTCGGCGCTGGGCGTGCCCGCGACCGTGCTCACCGACAACATGAAGAGCGTGGTCGTCCGCCGCGATGCCGACGGCCGGCCCGTCTGGCAGGCCGACTACGCCGAGTTCATGGGCGTCGTCGGCTTCCGCACCAGGCTGTGCAGGCCGCGCCACCCCTATACGAAGGGCAAGGTGGAGAGGCTCGTCCGCTTCGTGAAGGGGAACTTCCTCGCGGGAAGGTCCTTCACCGACCTTGACGCCCTCAACCGGGAGGCCGCCCTCTGGTGCGCCGAGCAGGGAGGCCGCTGGCGGCGCGCGGCGGCATGCGTCCCGATGCGCGAGCACGAGGCGGCGTGCTCGGCGAACACCAGGCCGCTCGAGGTCACGGCCGAGGTCGAGCGGTACCTGTGCCCGCGCCGGAAGATCTCCTTCGACGGCTTCGTGAGCTTCGAGGGGCACCGCTACGGCGTGCCCTACTGGTACGTCCGCCGCGAGTGCAGGGTGAACCGGGAGGGGCGCGTGGTGCACATATACAGCGACGACCTCTCCCGCGAGCTCGTCGCCCACGCCGTCGGCACCGGCGCCGACGGCTGGTGCGAGGGG
>UQJA01000088.1 GCA_900541285.1 uncultured Collinsella sp. | reverse complement strand
TCAGCTGGGAGAGCGCGGGCTTTGCAAGCCTGAGGTCAGGGGTTCGATCCCCCTAACCTCCACCATGATGGACCTGTAGCTCAGTTGGTTAGAGCGTCCGGCTGATAACCGGGAGGTCACAAGTTCGAATCTTGTCAGGTCCACCACTTTCTTTCGCAATAAACACCCCAGCGAGAGCCGAGTCGCCGCTGGGGTGTTTATTACTGTCTCCGTGGGGGTTTAGCTCAGCTGGGAGAGCGCGGGCTTTGCAAGCCTGAGGTCAGGGGTTCGATCCCCCTAACCTCCACCATGATGGACCTGTAGCTCAGTTGGTTAGAGCGTCCGGCTGATAACCGGGAGGTCACAAGTTCGAATCTTGTCAGGTCCACCATCAAAACTGTGAAGAGCCCTGAGGCGTTGCCTCGGGGCTTTTTTCTTGTCTGCGATAAATCTCATTTTGGTTTTGTGTGCTGTGCGAAAGATTGGGTAGTATAGCTATTCAATGCGGTGGAGCTGCCGCGTGTTAACCGCTACGTACCGGAGGTGTTCCATGGTTCGTGTCGACATAGAGACCATCGTCATGGCCGCCGGTCCCGTGCCATCGCTTATCGTGCTTCGCGAGCGCTGCGGCAAGTCGGACTCGCCCGCACCGCTGCGTTCCCTTTCCATTCAGACTGGTTCGTTTGAGGCCGCGGCCATCAGCCGTGGCATCGATAGCGGCCGCGCCGAGCGCCCGATTACCCATGACCTGTTGCTCGATACTGTTGGCGCCCTGGGCGCCAAGCTCGAGCGCATCGAGATCGTTCGCGCCGAGCCGCCGGTGTTCTACGCGACGATCGTCGTACTGGCCGATGGTGACGAGCGCAAGATCGATGCCCGTCCCAGTGATGCCATTGCCCTCGCCGTGCGCAGCAATGCCCCCATGTTTGTGGAGGACGACATCATGAATCGCCTGGGCACCGTTTCTGCCCATGCCGAGGAAGTTGACGACGAGCAGGAGTTCGAGAAGTTCGATGAGTTCGTCCATACGCTCTCACCCGATGATTTCTAAATGCTCGACAAACACGCGACGGGGCATGCGCTGATGAACGCCGGAGTTTCTGCCGAGGCGGCTGCCATTGCGCGCGAGGCCCAGATGCGCTCGGAGGCTTCTGAGGCAGCTCGCATTGCCTATGTGACACAGGCCCGCACACTTCGCGAGCGGCGCGGCTCGTTTATCAAGATGGTTGTCGTCTCTGCCCTTGTTGCGGCAATCTGCTCACGCCTTCGTGGTACAGTTGGTGCGCTTGGGTTTTCGATCTCTACGGGCCTCGTGATCTGGGGTGTGGTCGATGCGGTAATGCTGACCAGTCAGATCAAGGTGCTCGACAAGCGCGCGATGGATATGATGCGCGCCCGCGACGCTGCCGCCAAGATCGCCGCCGAGGCACAAGAACTGTAACGACGCCAGACTCGATGGGAAGGTCTAAAGATGGCACAGGATATGCAGGACGCCGGTAACGTCTCCGCCGAGCTCGACGCCATGGTGTGCGATCTGATCGGCGCGTTCTTGGACGATCTTGCCGCCGGCGAGAATCCGGGCGTAGTTGTGGCGATTGAGGACGCTGCTTCCAACCGATATCTGGCGGCGCTCGACGAGGACGGCGAGGAGGCATGCCTCGAGGCTGCCACCAACTTTATCTCCGAGCACAAGATGGGTCTTAAGGACGAGGGGTTGGGCCGTATCGCCCGCTATGCCATCGGCTATACTGGCTGCGTCGAGATTGACGGCGGCTACCACGACGCTCTGCTCGTGAGCTTTTTCGAGACGACGCTCGAGAGCGGTTTTTCGGCATATGTGCTGTATGAGGGTATGGGCGCCGGCGATGGTTTTATGTGGAGCGACCCTGAACCTGCAGGTGAGGAAACCCCTCTCATCTAAAATCGCTAAAATAAACGAGTTTTCGGTAAAAGGCTCAATATTCCCGCTGAGCGTTGTATCGCTGGGCGGGCCGCATACGCGTGCCGTTTGTATATGGATAGAAGATAGGGGAACTACATGCGCGTAGACAATCTGAGGAACATCGCCATCATCGCCCACGTCGACCACGGCAAGACGACGATGGTCGACAAGCTCCTGCGTGCCACGGACGCCTTCCGTGCCAACCAGCAGGTCGAGGACCGCGTCCTGGATTCTAACGACCAGGAGCGCGAGCGCGGCATTACGATTCTCGCCAAGAATATCTCTATCGAGTACAAGGACGTTAAGATCAACGTCATCGACACCCCGGGCCACGCCGACTTTGGTGGCGAGGTCGAGCGCGTGCTGCGTATGGCCGACGGCGCCCTGCTGCTGGTCGACGCTTTTGAGGGCCCCATGCCCCAGACCCGCTTCGTGCTGCGTCACGCTATCGACACCGGCCTTAAGATCATGATCGTCATCAACAAGATCGATCGTCCGGGCGCCAACCCCGAGAAGGCCTACAACGACTGCCTGGACCTCATGGCCGACCTGGGCGCCACCGACGACCAACTTGAGTTCGCCATGGAGCACGTGGTCTACGCCAGCGCCATGAATGGCTTTGCCCGCCTTGACCCCAACGACGGCAACATGGACATGTATCCGCTGCTCGATATGATCATCGACGACATGCCCGCGCCCGAGGTTGACGAGAACTCCCCGCTGGCCATGCAGTGCGTGACCATCGACCACTCCAACTTCGTTGGTCGTATCGGCATCGGCCGCGTGTACTCCGGCACCATCCACCAGGGCGACCAGATCCTGGTTGTCAAGAACGACGGCTCCAGCGCCACCGCTACCGTCAAGCAGCTCTTTACCTTCGACTACCTGGGCCGCACCGAGTGCCAGGAAGTCGGCGCCGGCGACATCGCCGCTGTCGTGGGCATCGACCGCACCGATATCGGCGATGTCTACACCGATCCCGAGAACCCCGTCGAGCTCGAGCCCATCGAGATCGACCCGCCGACCCTGTCCATCGTCTTCGAGGCTTCGACCTCCCCGCTCGTCGGCCGCGACGGCGACATCGTGGGCGCCCGTCAGCTCAAGGAGCGCCTGTTCAACGAGGCCGAGAACAACGTGACCATGAAGATCGAGGAGCTCGAGGACAAGAGCGGCGTCGAGGTCTCGGGCCGCGGCATCTTGCACCTGTCTGTCCTGATGGAGTCCATGCGCCGCGAGGGCTTTGAGTTCCAGGTCGGCCGTCCCCGCGTTTTGTTTAAGAAGGACGAGAACGGCAACAAGATGGAGCCTGTCGAGCAGGCCGTCGTCGAGTGCCCGGATGAGTACTCGGGCAAGGTCGTTGAGGTCTTCGGTACCTCCGGCGGCATCATGACGAGCATGGATACCTCGGGCATCGTGACGCACCTCGAGTTTAAGATTCCGACGCGCGGCATCATGGGCCTTAAGAACCGCATCATGAACGTCACCCACGGCGAGGGCGTGTTCTACCACACCTTCCTGGAGTATGGTCCTTACGCCGGCGAGATCGGCAACCGTCAGAACGGCGCCATGATCTCCATGACCACCGAGAAGGCCGTTGCCTACGCTCTGGGTACGCTGCAGGAGCGCGGCCAGCTGTTTGTTGAGCCGGGCACCGAGTGCTATGAGGGCATGATCGTGGGCGAGCGCAGCAAGGCTGGTGACATGGTCGTCAACATCGCCCGTACCAAGAACCTGGGCAACCAGCGTTCCTCGACCTCCGATATTTCCGTCCAGCTGGTGCCGCCCCGCACCTTCTCGCTGGAGGAGGCGCTGGAGTACATCGCCGACGACGAGCTGGTAGAGATCACTCCCAAGAACATCCGCCTGCGCAAGCGTCTGCTCAACGCTACCGACCGCAAGAAGGCTGCCGTTCGCGCTGGCCAGGTCAACAAATAAGCGCTGGGCTTTATAGCGTCTAACAAGAAAGGGCGTCGACCGCGATGGTCGGCGCCCTTTTTGGTGCAAGGGGGACGGGTTAGTTTGCATCACAGCTGGGGCGACTATCCCTCCGATTGGCTTCCCAGCCAAAGTAAAGTTGTTTAAACATATACATAATTCCACTGAATATAGCCGGTATGATGCAAAACTGTTAACAGATAAATATCAACTGGTATTAAATTAAAAGACCTATTGACCTGCGGTTTACATGATTGGTATCTATATATTATTTTATGCATTGTGGCATAGACGAACCGTCTTAGAAGGTACTCCCCAATGGGTTCTTGCAATGCGCTAGGTAGGTTCTCGTTGATGTTGGGGCTTGTGTTCGATCCGACGATTCGCCGTATTCCACACTGTGTTGTAGGAATTAGGGGACAACTATGGACGCACACCGCTCACGGTCGCTGGGTATGGCGGCTCTGATTTTCATTTTGATTTGCCTCACCGCCGCAGTGTTTTATGGTGCGGCCCCCGTGCGCGCCGATGACGTTGCGAAGCCCGATCCGATTGCGATCGATGGGGATACGGCGACGGTTGATGTCAGGCTGTATACCGATGAGCACCATACTCAAAAGCTCGAGGATCCCGTAACGTCCACTTCGACGCTCTATGGAGCTTTCTCGGCACAATTCAACGCCGGCAAGGCGCCTACGCCCGAGAAGAACATCGCTGTCTATAAGCTGCCCGACACCATTGTCGTTGACGACAACGACGGCGGCGACCTCATGGGGGGGTCGGCACGGGGGCGCGGGGGGCGCCCTGGGGGGGGTTGAGAAAGCCACTGCCGCCAAGGCTGGCACGTGGAAGATTAAGGACAATAAGGTCATCTTTGCGTTTGACAAAAACTGGCTTGCGTCAAACCCTGCGGAGATTTATGTCGGAGCCAATTTCTCGTTCGAGCTTGCAGACAAGGGCACCGGCTCAGGCGGCAACGCATCTGTCGTGTTCCCTGGTGTGGGAACGATCAAAATCCCTATCAAGGACGGCAAAGTCACGGGGACGAAGTCGGGGACCTTCTCCCAGGGCGCAGATGGCGTGGCCAAGGTTACCTGGACTGTTACGCTTACCGTAGAGTCGTATGCTACGGACGTTAGCTTCATTGATACGCTGGGCGACAACTTCGACTTTGTGAACGACAGTTTCAAGCTCGACGGCAAGAAGCTTGACTCCCAGCCGATGATCGACGGCCAGGTCGTAACCCTCGACAGCCTGGGCAACCTTTCCTGGGGCAACCACACGATCACGTACGATACGGTGCTGAAGAGCGGTGTTGCCGCGAACGGCGGCGATTTGATCAAAGCTGAGAATAAGGCAACGTGGAATTGGGCTGGCTCAAGCGACAGCGATAACAGAACAGCTACGGCTGAGCCTGTTACATTCGGCTATGACATGATCAAGAAGTCCAATGGCTCAGGCACGCCGTCGGACATCAAGTGGACGGTCAAGCTCAACCAAGGCAAGCTCAAGGCCGACATGAGCGGATACATGTTCACCGATAATCTGGACGGAAAACAGACGTATACGGGCAACTTTACGGTTTACAAAGGCGACTCGGAGGCGAGCGGAGTCAAGATTTGTGAAAGAAAACTTGAACCTAAGGATAATTTCTTTTCCTATACGTTCCCGAACAACCTTGAGGATAAGTACGCCACCTACTGCATCGTTTATCACACCAAGATGAACGATACGAGCTCGTACGACACCGTGCGCAACAGCGCGACCATCGAGCGCAAAGGTTCCGTTTCCGGTACGGATGATGGCAGTTTCACGCCGCAGCTGACGGGTGTTGTGCCGATCACCAAGAGGCTCGTGAGATACGATGAGGCGGCGACGACGGGCAGGGCGACGTGGGAGACGAAGGTCGCGCTGAAGGCGATCGTCAATGCGGCCCATCCAGGCGAGGTGACGGTGAAGGACACGTTTCAGTCGGCATGGTCGCAGAAACTTGGCGTCGACGAAAGCTCCATTACCATTAAAATCGGCAATACCGAGCTGGTTCCGGGCACCGACTGGAGACCAACGACCAGCTATCCGGGTAATGAAACAAAGAAAAACTACGACCTCAAAATCATCGTTACCGACAACGTGAAAGCCGCTCTCGAGAACGAGGACTACGCCGTTATCACCTACGACACCACATCAGAAGCGCTGTCGGGCTGGTACTCAAACTTCGCAGCGGTCGAAGCACCGGGCCTGAGACTACAGTGGCCGTTCACCGAACCCATCAAGTACGTTGTCAACCGAGAAACGATGCCCGCGGTCGAGAAGCCGGAAGCGGAGTCGAAGGTGTCTTGGGTTGAGAACTTCGATTGGCATACCGTTGACGGCTCGGATGAGAAGGGCGCCTGGATCGTCGACTGGACGGTGTATGCAAACCGCCAAAAGGGTAATAAGGGCGCAAATGGCGAGTTCGAATACTATGGAGCTGGAAAGCTGGGCGGGAAACCGCTGAATATCGTTGATAGCCTTCCGGATGGTATGAGCTATGTTGCGAATTCCGCAAAGTATACGCTCGTGCAGAACCCCTATGATAAACATACGGGGCTTCATCGCGGAGGCGAGGCCAAGGAGGTCGTTACGGGTCGGACGCTCGCCGCCGACAACGTCAGCCGCAACGGCAATACGGTCACCTTCTCCATCCCCACGACTGAGCTTGAAAGCTATGCCGGCTACGCAAAGCTCACGTACAAGACGGCGGTCAAGCGCGGTGAGCTCGATACCTCCACAAACGAGGTGAAGTTCACCAACAAGGCCAGCGCGGGGTCAGGAGTTAAACAGTTCGATTCCGGTAAAGGTGACGTCATCATTAAGAACAACGCCATCAAAAAGTCCGGCGAGCAGGTTGCCAATAGCAATCGCATCAAATACACCATTCTTGTTAACGAGTCTGCCGTTGCCCTTAAAAATGGCACCGACTTCCTTGAGCTCGTCGATACCATGGATGCCAAGTGCGCGCTGGTGCCGTCGACGCTTAAGGTCTATGAGCAGGTGAATGGTGCCTGGTCACCGCTGGCTGATAAGGACTATTCGTCGAAGATGGAGCAAGTCAAGGATGAATCTGGCTCGTGTACGAAGTTGACTCTTGAGGTGCCCGACGGGAAATACCTCAAGGTCGAGTATGAGGTTATCCCGACCGGAAACCCCGGCGAAGAGGTGTCCCTTTCCAACACCGCCGAGCTTGCGGGGGTGACGGAGGGTTCGGCGATCGACGAGCAAAAATGGAAGATTCAAAATGCGTCCGCCAGCGCGGGCGGCAACGGCTACAGCATCACGATGACCAAGTACGACGCCCAGCAGGTCGGCGCGACGCTCGAGGGGGCGAAGTTCACACTCTACAGCGTGGATATGGGCCAGGTTGCGGATGACGGAAATGTAGAGAACGCCAGAACGCCGTTTGACGAGGCCGCGATCGACGTCCCCACCGACGCCAACGGCAAAATCTCGTTCGGCACAAGCGACAAGAAGATGAGTAATTGCGTGCTCTATCAGCTCGTGGAGACCAAGGCGCCTGTTGGCTATGCCAAGGCCGATCCCACGTGGATCATGCTCAAGGGCAGCGCGAGCGACAAGGATTATCAGGCTGCGCTAACTAAGGCAAAGGACATCGTCGACGGTGCGGAGATCATCGACGATACAAAGAAGGACGAGATCTGGGTCTACGACAACCGCATGACGGGCAAGGCGGTTATTAACGCAGAGAAGGTGCTCGCAGGCGGAACGTTCAAGGAAGGTCAGTTCTCGTTCGCGCTCAAGGATGACAAGGACAGGGTGCTCCAAACGGTGACCAACGATGCCATGGGCAACGTCTCCTTCAACGTCGACTACAACAAGGCCGATACCTATACTTATACCATCTCTGAGGTCGTCCCCGAGGGCGCCGAGAACAACGTCAAGGACCACATCACCTACGACAGGACCCAGCACAAGGTTACGGTTAAGGTGGACAACGGTGAGAGGAATCTCGTCGCCACCGTCACCTATGACAATGGCTCTTCGACCCCGCCGACTTTTACCAACAGATACTCGACCACGCTTCCCGAGGCAGGCGGTGCCGGCTTGACTATGACGTATCTGGCTGGCGCTTCGCTGCTGTGCTTTGCCGCGACATGGATGCATGCTCACCGCCATCGCGATCAAGATCGAGGTGGTCGCCGTGAGTAGGCTTTGGTGCCGCTTGTTGGCCGTCGCAACGATAGCTACGGTCGCTATGTTCTCTTTTGCGATGCTGCCCAGGACGGCTCGTGCTGCCGACACCGGTGCCATTACGGTGGACGGTACAGTCGCGACGCGGTATGACGCGTACCAGCTCTTTTCGGCGACAGTTATCGATGATGACGATGCTGGCCATAAAATTGCAACTGACGTAACGTGGGCGAATGGCGCGGTTCGTCAAGCCGTTCTTCCCGTGCTTCATGATGCGGGGCTTGATGGCTCGGCATCGGCGGCGCAAGAGACTGCCGAGTGGATGAATGCCGACGGGCATATGACGACCGCGCTGACGGCAAAGCTTGCCCGCGCGATTTGCAATGCCGACGCAACTTCCGTGGCCCTTAACGCGGGCACGGCGGCCGAGCTGCCCTGCGGCTAACTGGCCCATCGCCCCCCCCCGGGGTGGTGTCGAC
>UQJA01000087.1 GCA_900541285.1 uncultured Collinsella sp. | reverse complement strand
ACGAGCCGGAGAGCACTTAATGTGCTCTCCGTGCGAGCAGGACTGCCCGAGCAGGCAACCTTATGCCTCTCGGACTGTCCCGGACCAAGCCGCAGCTACGACAGCGCAATACCGCCGAGCCAGCCCCAACGCACGCCAGAGCCAGTGCCATAGAAGCTAATAAACGAGTCAAGCGACTTAGACGTAATGGCGCCCTCGTTGCTCATAACGATGCCGCCGCCAACGTAGATACCCACATGACCGTAGATAAGGCCCGGAGCACCCGTGCCGCTGTGCGAGGAATCGGCCACGATCATGCCCACCTGCAGCGCCGAGCGGTCGGAGCTATAGCACCAGGCGTTAAACATGTCGCACGCATTGCCTCCAAAGTAGCCAACGCCGGCGTTACGGAAGACATTGGTGACCCACGCCGCGCACCAGTTCTGACCCGGCGAAGGCGTGGAGTAGCACGCGTTGACGACAGCCTGCTGCTTGCCCGAGCCGGCATTCTGCTGCGGAGTTCCGGGCGCGTACGATCCACCACCCGAGCTCGAACCACCCGGGTAGGAATTGTTCTGGTTCGCGGCAGCCGCGGCAGCGGCAGCCTTCCTAGCGGCCTCCTCAGCCTGGGCAGCAGCGAGGATCTCGGAATCGCGCTGAGCCATGAGCTCCTTGACGTCGTCGGAAAGACCGTTCAGCACGGTCTGGACTTCTTGCTGCTTGGCCTGCATGTCCTGCATCTGGGCAGTCTGCTGGTCCTTGAGCTTCTCTAAGTCGGCCTTCTGCGACTCGAGCTCGGTCTTTTGCGCATCGAGCTCTTCCTGGATGGTCTGAATGTCCTCGATGGCGTCGCGGTCGCTCTTGTTGATCTTCTCAACGTAATGCGCGTTGGCGACGAGTTCCTCAAACGAGCCAGAGGCCAGCAGCAGCGACAGGATGTTCGTGCCGCCGGACTTGTAGCTGGCGGCCACGCGATCGGAAAGGTCGTTGCGCTTCTTCTTGAGCTCGGCCTTCTTTTCATCGATCTGGGCCTGCGTGTCGTCAATCTTGCCCTGGACATTCTCGATGTCGTTGAGGGTCTGGGCATTCTTGTTGGCCAGCGCCGCATACTCATTTGCGATGCTGTCGAGCTGGGCCTGAACCTCGTCGAGCTGGGCCTGGGCGGCATTCAGTTTATCGGTGGTTTCTTTGGAAGCCTCCGCCGCATGGGCGCGAGCGGGCAGGCCAAAAAGAACTGCCGCAGAAGCGGCGCCGAACAGGGCCTTGAGGGCAGTGCGGCGCGAGAGCTCCTGGGAAAGGATAGAATCGCTGTTTGGTGACATATGTACTCCGTTACATGCTTATTTATATGTCGCTCAACTCATACATATTAGCGTACATATGGCGCGTCCCAACGATTTCCACGAACGGCAGGAAACTACAAGGTCAGCGGCTCGTAAGCAAATGTCAAAGATCAGGTTATGCGTACGCAAGCTCTTCTATGAGTACGTTAGCACAATCCTCTGCTTTTCCTACAGCGCACGATTTGGGCGTCCCTGCCTGCGCTATACTCCCCTGAAGAAGTGTTCCTGATTCGATAGGAGACTACATGTCCAAAGCACTCGACCCCAAAGACACCTGCGTCCTCGTTACCGGTGGCGCCGGCTTTATCGGCTCGCACACCGTCGTTCAGCTGCTCGAGGGTGGCTACCAGGTCGTCATCGTCGATGATCTCTCCAACTCCAGCGCCGTCGCCGTCGACCGCGTCAAGACCATCGTGGGCGACGAGGCCGCCAAGAACCTCACCTTCTACGAGGCCAACGTGCTCGACCGCAATGCAATGAACAAGATCTTCGATACCCATCAGATCGACCGCGTCATCCACTTCGCCGGTTTTAAGGCCGTCGGCGAGTCGGTGAGCAAGCCCGTCGAGTACTACCACAACAACATCGAGAACACCCTGGTGCTCATCGACGTCATGCGCAGCCATGGCTGCAAGTCCATCATCTTCTCGAGCTCCTCGACCGTCTACGGCGACCCGGACAACCCGCCCGTCACCGAGGAGGATCCTAAGAAGCCCGCGACCAACCCCTATGGTTGGACCAAGTGGATGATCGAGCAGATCCTTATGGACGTCCACACCGCCGACCCCGAGTGGGACGTCGTGCTGCTCCGTTACTTCAACCCCATCGGCGCTCATCCGTCAGGCCTGATCGGCGAGGACCCCAAGGGCATCCCCAACAACCTGGTGCCCTATGTCGCCCAGGTTGCCGTGGGCAAGCTCGAGGCCGTTCAGGTCTTTGGCAACGATTACCCCACCCCCGACGGCACCGGCGTGCGCGACTACATCCACGTGTGCGATCTGGCCTCTGGTCACGTTGCCGCCCTTAACTGGATGAACGGCAAGACCGGCGTCGAGACCTTTAACCTGGGCACCGGCACCGGCACCTCGGTACTCGAGGTCGTCGCCGCCTTCTCCAAGGCTTGTGGCAAGGAGCTGCCCTACGTGATCCGCGAGCGCCGCGCCGGCGACATCGCTGCCAACTGGTGCGATGCCTCCAAGGCCGAGCGCATGATGGGCTGGAAGGCCCAGTACGACATCGCGGACATGTGCCGCGATAGCTGGAACTGGCAGAGCCACAACCCCAACGGCTTCGCCGACGCCGAGTAGTAAAAACCTACATACCGCTCTTGCCCCGATCTCACGTTGTGAGGTCGGGGCTTTTTCATGGCATGTAACCATTCGCCGAAAATCGACCAACTTTTTTATCTTGCCTGTACATGTTTAAACAACATGTTTTACAATAGGCGTATCGAATAGGAACATCGGAGGCGGACTGCACACCCATCGGCAGGCCGACCCCACAACAAGAAGGTTGGTGAGCGCATTCATGGAGCGTGCAAGCGGCGTCCTCATGCCCGTCTCATCTCTGCCCGGACCATACGGAATCGGCGGCTTTGGCTGGAATGCCTACGACTTCGTCGATTTTCTCGCCTCGTGCAAACAACATTACTGGCAGATTCTGCCCCTTACGACGACCAGCTATGGCGATTCGCCCTATCAGTCGTTCTCGGCCCGCGCAGGCAACCCCAACTTTATCGACTTTGCCGAGCTTATCGAGGCAGGGTATCTGGAGCAGCGCGATATCGATGGCGTGTATCTGGGATCCGACCCCAGCAATGTCGACTACGGTGCCATCTTTGGTGGCCGCCGTCAGATTCTCGACCGAGCCGCTGAGCGCTTTGCTGCCGACAAGCCGGCCGATTTCGATGACTTTATCCAGGCCAACGAGGACTGGCTCATCCCCTACTGTGAGTTCATGACCGTCAAAGAGGAGTGCGGTCTCAAGGCGTTTTGGGAGTGGCCTGCGGAGCTCCGCACCCGCGGCGAGGCTTCCGCCAAGGTCTGCGCCGACCATCCGGCGCGTATGCTCTACCACCAGATGACGCAGTACTTCTTCGATCGCCAGTGGAGCCGTCTCAAGGCCTATGCCAACGAGCGCGACATTCTCATCATCGGCGACCTGCCCATCTATGTCTCGCGTGACTCCGTCGAGATGTGGGCGACGCCTGAGCTCTTTAAGATCGACGCCGCCGGCAATCCCGTGAGCGTCGCCGGCACGCCGCCCGACCAGTTCTCGGCCACCGGCCAGTACTGGGGCAACCCCATCTACGACTGGGACGCCATGGAGTCCGATGGCTTCTCCTGGTGGGAGGGCCGCATTCGCGCCGCCCTCGACATGTACGACGTCATCCGCCTGGATCACTTCCGCGGCTTCGAGGCCTATTGGGAGGTGCCGTTCTCCTCGCCCGATTCGTCCTACGGTTCGTGGACGCAGGGTCCCGGCCTCAAGTTCTTCAAGACGCTCGAGGAAAAGCTCGGCACGCTGCCCATCATCGCCGAGGACCTGGGCTTCCTCACCCCCAGCGTCATCGACATGCGCGACAACTCGGGCTTCCCCGGCATGAAAATCCTGCAGTTTGCCTTTGAGGGTACCAACTCGTACTACCTGCCGCATAACTACATCGCCAACACCGTCACCTATGTGGGCACCCACGACAACGAGACGGCGCGCGGTTGGTTTGAGGGAACGGCCACCCCGCGTCAGCGTGAGCAGGCAGCCCTGTACACCCATCAGCAGGCCGGCGAACCCATGGCAGATGCACTCAATCGCACCATCGCCGCCAGCGTGAGTGACACGTGCATCTACACCATGCAAGACCTGCTCAACTTGGGCAACGAGGCGCGCATCAACACCCCTGCCACGCTGGGCGGCAACTGGACCTGGCGCATGCTCGACGGCGCCATCACCCGCGAGCTCGAGCACAAACTCACTGACTGGACCGAGACCTACTTCCGCATCCCGTCGGAAGCCGAAATCGAGCTTCCTCAATAGGAGCTACCGCGCCCAACCCCTCCCCACCGTGCGGACGCGCTTGCTTTTCCCGCGCGAGGCCACCCCAATCCCCTCGCGCGGGCTTCTTATGAATTGCAGACATGAAACAACCCATCACAGGAGAAAACATGCCCCAAATTAACCTCATGGAACTCGCAGAGCAGTCTTTTGGCACCTCGCTCGAGCAGCTCGACGACCGTCGCATTTACAAGCTGCTGGTCAAACTCGTGCAGGAGCGCTCCGCTGCCTGCCCGCTCAACAACAGCAAGAAAAAGCTCTATTACATTTCCGCCGAATTTTTGATCGGCAAGCTGCTCATCAACAACATGATCGACCTCGGCATCTACGACGAGGTTAAGGACCAGCTCACCGCCGCAGGCCACGACCTCAACAAGATCGAGGAATTCGAGGTCGAGCCGTCGCTCGGCAACGGTGGCCTGGGTCGCCTGGCCGCGTGCTTCCTGGATTCCATCGCCACGCTGGGCTTGACCGGCGATGGCGTGGGCCTCAACTATCACTACGGTCTGTTCCGTCAGCGCTTTGTCGACAACCAGCAGAAGGCCGTCCCCGACGAGTGGCTCGGTGAGCAGGACATCCTAGTCGACGATGGCCGCTCCTACACCGTCGAGTTCGGCGATTTTGCCGTTACCTCTAAGCTCGTCAACATCGATGTGCCCGGTTACGGCCAGCCCACCAAGAACCGCCTGCGCCTGTTCGACCTGGCGAGCGTCGACGACGGCCTGGTCCCCGGCAGCTCCATCGACTTCGACAAGACCGAGATCGCCAAGAACCTCACCTTGTTCCTCTACCCCGACGATTCCGACGAGCAGGGCCGCCTACTTCGCATCTATCAGGAGTACTTCATGGTGAGCAACGCCGCCCAGCTCCTGATCGACGAGGCCGTCGAGCGCGGCAGCAACCTGCATGATCTGGCCGATTACGCCGTTGTCCAGATCAACGACACGCACCCCACCATGGTCATCCCCGAGCTCATTCGCTTGCTCACCACTGAGCATGGCATCGAGTTTGACGAGGCCGTGACCATCGTACGCTCCATGGTCGCTTACACTAACCACACGATTCTTGCCGAGGCGCTCGAGAAGTGGCCGCTCACCAGCCTGCGGAAGGTCTCCCCTGTCATCGCCGACATTATCGTCAAGCTCGATGAGATCGCGAAGGCCGAGCACGATGACCCGCGCGTCGCCATCATCGACGAGCACGACACCGTCCACATGGCCCACATGGACATCCACTTTGGCTTCTCCATCAACGGCGTAGCCGCCCTCCACACCAAGATCCTGGAGGACACCGAGCTTCATCCGTTCTACGAAATCTATCCCGAGAAGTTCTCCAACAAGACCAACGGCATCACCTTCCGCCGCTGGATCCATGGGGCCAACCCCGCGCTCGCCAGCCTGCTCGACGATGTGATCGGCACCGACTGGCGCAGCACCGGCGATCTGAGCAAACTCGCTAAGTTCGCCGACGACAAGGACGTTCTTGAGCGCCTGGCCGCCACCAAGGTCGAGGCCAAGGCCATCATGCGCCAGTTCATGGCGCTCGAGCAGGGCGTGACCATTCCCTCCAACGCCATCATCGACGTCCAGGTCAAGCGCATCCACGAGTACAAGCGCCAGCAGATGCTCGCGCTCTACATCATCTGGAAGTACCTCGATATCAAGAACGGCAACAGACCTAAACACCCCGTCACCATCATCTTTGGCGGCAAGGCGGCGCCTGCCTACACTATCGCGCAGGACATCATCCATCTGATCCTGACGCTGTCGCAGTGGATTGCAAACGACCCCGACGTGGCTCCCTACCTGCAGGTTGTCATGATCGAGAACTACAACGTCACCGCCGCCGAGCGCGTGATCCCCGCCGCTGACATCTCCGAGCAGATTAGCCTGGCCTCCAAGGAGGCGAGCGGCACCTCCAACATGAAGTTCATGCTCAACGGCGCCCTAACCCTGTGCACGCTCGACGGCGCCAACGTGGAGATTGCCGAGCTCGTGGGCGACGAGAACATCTATACCTTTGGTGCCTCGTCCAAACAGGTCGAGCAGCTCTATGCCGACGGCACCTATGACGCCGGTGTGCTCTACCGCAAGCCCGGCATTAAACTGCTGGTGGACTTCATCACCAACCCGGCCTTTATGGCGACCGGCAATGCCGAGCGCCTGCAGCGCCTGCACGACGACATTAAGGGCAAGGACTGGTTTATGGCCCTGCTCGACATTGAGGAGTACATCCAGACCAAGGAGCGCGTGCTGGCCGACTACGAGGACCAGGACGCCTGGATGCGCAAGGCGCTCATCAATATCGCCAACGCCGGCACTTTCTCGTCCGACCGCACCATCTCCCAGTACAACGACGAGATCTGGCACCTGAACTAATTTCGCCTCCCTTACCCATCCTCTTGAGATACGGAGTCGTGGCAACACGACTCCGTTTTTTGTGCCCGCACGTTACTCTGTGACCCGACTCGACCAAACAATCTCGATCTGTAACAACTACTCAACCAAAACGGTCCCAGCTGTTACAGATTGAGACATACCGGCCCCTCCCCTTGGGTTTATCTCAATCTGTAACATCTAGCAGCTGAAATTCACCTTTGGTGTTACAGATTTAGAGGTACCGTCAAGATTCTTTCGCAAATTGATTTAGCCGTCTCCGGCCCCGTCCTCTTCTAGCCCTCCGCCTTTCCCCTCAGCTCGTCCATCTCCTCCAGCTTCGACATGTCCAAGTACCTCCTCTTGCCCCACTCGTGCTCCACTATGTACTTCAGCCTCGCCGTCACCAACATCAGAGCCGAATTGCCGTCTGGGAAGGTCCCGACGACCCTCGTCCTCCTCCTGATCTCGCGGTTGATGCGCTCGATCCCGTTGTTCGTCCTGATCCGGCGCCAGTGCTCCGGTGGGAATTCCGTGTAGGCAAGCGTCTCGGCGAACCCGTCGCGCACCGTCCTCGCGGCCGCCCCGAGCCTCATCGATTCCAGCTCCTCCGCCACCTCCTCGGCTTTTCTGGCGCATGCCTCGCGCGATTCCTGCGCGTGGATCGCCTTCAGCATGCGCGCCGCGGCCTTCCGCCTGGTCACGGGAACCCTTCCCAGCACGTTGCGGTAGAAATGCACCGTGCAGCGCTGGTAGCGGGCCCCGGGGAACACCTCCTCGAGCGCACCGAGCATCCCCGCGCACTTGTCGCCGGTGACGAGCCGTACGCCGGAGAGCCCGCGTCCCTTGAGCCAGGAGAAGAATTCGCGCCAGGACTCCGCGGACTCGGTGTACCCCTCGGAGCAGCCGATGACCTCCCGGTCGCCGGCGGAGTTGACGCCGATGGCGACCAGCACGGCCACGTTCTCGTAGGACCCTCCCCAGCTGCGCTTGAGGTAGATACCGTCGACGAAGACGTAGGGGTACTCGCGGGCCAACGGCCTGCTCCTCCATTCCTCGACGGCCTCGAACGCTTTCTCGTTCAAGTTCGACACGGTGGCCGCCGACACGCTCGCGCCCCACAGGATCTCGGAGACGTCCTCGATGCGCCTCGTGGAGACCCCGGCCAGGTACATCTCGATCATGGCCTCCTCGACGGAGGCCTCCCGGCGCTTGTACCGCTCGATGATGGCGGTGGCGAACCGCATTCCCTTGAGCTTGGGCATCCTGAGGGTCACCTGGCCCGAGGTGGTGGTGAGCCCGCGCTCGTAGTGGCCGGCGCGGTAGGCCTCGCGCCCTGCCGTCCGCTCGTAGCGGTCGGCGCCTATCAGGTCGTCGGCCTCCTCCTCGAGAAGGGCGTTCAGGGTGTCCTCGACTGTTCTTCTGACGAGCTCCTTGAGCTCGCCGCGCATGGCGGCCTCGTCGAATGATACGATGGGATCGGACATGGCTCTGCCTCCTAATATGATCGAATCTAGACAACTCGAATCATACCGAAGGCCGGAGCCGTGTCTTTTGGTATCTAGGCTATGCTGCTGTGAAAGTGCGCAAGAGATTGTACGTTATCTACGCTTGAGGGTGCCTATAATGCTTTTGCGCTTCTTTTGCACGGGGATCGAATCAAGCATGACGCTGATGTGTTCGTAGGATGCCTTATGGACTTCTGCGTTTACGAGCTCGCTAAGCAGGTTTTTAGCTGCAGCTTCGAATAACTTTTCAGGGGTTTGGTGGTCTAGCGCGAAGGCTTTCTTCTCGAGCAC
>UQJA01000086.1 GCA_900541285.1 uncultured Collinsella sp. | reverse complement strand
CCGGCTACGAGATATTGCCCAAGAACGCCTTGGTGCGCTCGCTCTTGGGGTGGTCGAAGACCTCGCTCGGCGTACCCTCTTCCACAATGACGCCGCCGTCCATAAAGACGACGCGGTCGGCGACGTCGCGGGCAAAGCCCATCTCGTGCGTCACGACGATCATGGTCATGCCATCGCGTGCCAGGTCGCGCATGACACCCAGAACGTCGCGAACCAGCTCGGGATCGAGCGCCGACGTGGCCTCGTCAAAGAGCATAACGTGAGGGTTCATCGACAGGGCGCGGGCGATGGCAACGCGCTGCTGCTGGCCGCCCGAGAGCTGGCTCGGCATAAAGTCGATACGCTCGGCAAGACCGACCTTGGTCAGCTCCTCGACGGCGATCTTCTCGGCCTCTTCCTTGCTGCGCTTGAGCACCTTTTGCTGCGCAAGCATGACGTTCTTTTTGACCGACAGGTGCGGGAACAGGTTGAACTGCTGAAACACCATGCCCAAGTGCGTACGCACCTTATTGAGGTCAACGCCCTTGGCGCACACATCCACGCCCTCGACGACAATCGAACCACTCGTAGGATGCTCCAGACGATTGATGCAGCGAAGCATCGTCGACTTGCCCGAGCCCGAAGGACCCAGAACTACGACGACCTCGCCCTTATGCACATCCAGATCGATATCGCGCAGGACCACGTTATCGCCAAAGGCCTTCTGGAGGTTCTTAATGCTGACGACGACCTCGTTCGAGTTATTGGTTTCGCTCATGATAGGACCTCCTTACAGACCGGCGATGTGATCGGCAGGCGTCGCGACAACCTGTCCGGCGCTCTTGGCGGGACGCTTCTTCTTGGTCTCGGTCGTACCCAAAAGCCTCGCCTCAAGACCGCTCACCAAGCGAGCGAGCGGCAGGGTGATGACCAGATAGAACAGGGCGGCAACCACGTACGGTGTAATGGAGCCCGTCGTGGCCACGATGGTACGGGCGTTCATGACGATTTCGACCACACCCACGGCGGCAAGCAGCGACGTATCCTTGTAAAGCAAGATAAACTCGCTGGTCAGCGTAGGCAAAACATTGCGGAACGTCTGCGGAATCATAACGTAGAGCAGCGTCTGGAAGGCATTCATGCCCAGAGAGCGAGCAGCCTCGTTTTGGCCCTTGGGGATCGATTGAATACCGGCACGGAAGATCTCGCACAGGTACGCAGACGAGTTCATGGCCATGACGATAACACCCAAAACATAGTCGTCCACCTTGACGCCGGCCAACGGCAGACCGAAGAACGCGATATAGATCTGCAGGAACGCCGGCGTACCGCGAATGATATTCACGTAGATGCCGGCGAGGCAGCGCAGGATGCGCGACTTGGAGATGCGCATAAGCGACAGGGCAAAGCCAAAGGGAATTGCCAGCGGAAACGCCACGAGCACGATCGAAAGCGACATAAGGAAGCCCTTGAAGACGATCGGCAGGCTCTGGACCAAAATGACCGGGTTCAGGAACAGGCGCAGGAACATATTGGAGTTCCACGCCTCGACCCACGGCTGCTCCTTAAGGTCGGCCAGGAAGTTATCGAAGGCCGTCACGCCCTTGATCTCCACCGACGGAATCTTGGAGATCTTCTTGGTCGAACCGTCGGCGAGCGTATAGGTGCCGCTAAAGGCCTCATCGCCGCCCTCGACGGGAAACGTCACACCGTAAACCTCGACGCGGAAATAGCCGCCGGCAGGCGCCGTCTCGCCAAAGTCAATCTTGAGCGTCTGGCCGTCAGCCTTGCACGTGGGCTTCATGGGCGTACGATCCATGAGGTCCTCGCCCGAGAGCATCGTCAATCGCGTGTCATCGGTACCAAACGTCGTGCCGTCGACAAACGTCAAAGAAAGACCGCTCAGCTCCTCGTCGGCATCGGCCTGAACTTCCCAGGTAATGCGCGTCTCGGTGCCGCCGACCACATCGCTGCCCGAACCGGTGTTGGGTCGGGCGGTAATCTTTGCGGTCTCAAGCGCCTGAGCGGTCGTGGGCGCATATGCCCCCGCGCACACCAGCGCGAGCGCCACGGCCATGACGCAGGCTAGCTTTTGGAGCAAGGCGGACAGTGGAAAACGCTGCTCCGCGGCCCCTTTGTTCAGTCGAGACAAGGTGGCTCCTATCGTAGAAGTTGCCGGCAAAACGAGACGGAAACGCTCTCCGTCAAGAGAAGCGCAAAGGCCCTCTCCGCAAAACGGAAAGGGCCCGCGCGCAATCAAGTAGTTATTTTACTTGATATTGTACTTAGCCATGAGGGCGTCGACGGTACCGTCGTCGGTCAGGTCCTTGATGGCCTGGTTGATGTCGTCCTTGAGCTTGGTGTTGCCCTGGTTGATGGCGATGGCGTACTCCTCGCCGGTGCTGATCTGCTTGATGGTCTGGCAGGTGTTGAACTGCTCGGCGGTCAGCTGGCTGGCAACGGAGCGGTTGGTGACTACGGCGTCGCCCTTATCGGACTGCAGAGCGCTGAAGCACTCGGTGGCGTCCTTGTAGGGGACGATCTTGGCCTTCGGGAAGTTCTCCTGGGCAAAGGCCTCGGCGGTCGAGCCAGACTGGACGATGATGGTAGCGTCGGCGTTGTTGAGCTTCTCGCTGAAGTTATCGGCCGTGATGTCGGTGTTATCGACCTTGGTCACGATAGCCTGATCGTCCATGTAGTAGGAATCAGAGAAAGTGACTTCCTTCTCACGCTCGGGCGTGTCGGTGATAGCCGCGATGGAAACGTCATACTTGGCGCCCGAAGCGACGCCCGGAACCAGCGTGTCAAAGTCATTGTTGACATACTCGACATCCAGACCCAGCTTGTCACCGATAGCCTTGATGAGCTCAAGGTCAAAGCCCTGGTAGTCGCCGTTGTCATCCTTGTACTCAAACGGCGCGTACTCGGCAGAGGTGCCGACGGTCAGCGTGCCGTCCTTGACGAGCGCGTACTCCTTGGAGCCGTCGACCTTCTCGACCTTAGCGTCGTCAGAGCTGCTGGAACCGGCATCAGAACCAGAGGTGGCGTTGGACGAGCCGCAGCCCGTCAGAGCGAGGGCGAGCGCCATAGCACCCGTGGCGGCAAATGCGCCAAGCTTCTTCAGCTTCATAATCAGTCTCCTTCCGGTGACCTCGTTTGATTCAGAGGTCTGCAAAAACTGTTGGCTATTATGCACCCGGAATTACGAATCTGCAATGAGAAAACTGATTGAAACAAACCCATAACGTGAATGGAATACTCTACTTTGTGACAGTTATTACTGCTGCAATGACCTTAATAGCCTAATTTCAGCTGCATAACCTGCAAGTTCGTTCGGAGTCTCCAAAATAAACGGCAGCGAACGCAAGCGGCCATTCGATACAATATTCTGCATAACCTGCATACCGCCACCAAATTCCTCGCTGCCAAGGTATCCCTTGCCGATGCACTCGTGGCGATCTTTATGGGCGCCACAAGGGTTCTTCGAATCGTTGATGTGTACGGCATGCAAGCGATCGATACCCACCACGCGGTCGAACTCGTCGAGTACGCCGTCCAGATCATGGATGATGTCGTAGCCGGCATCGCTCACATGGCAGGTGTCCAAACAAACGCCCAGCTTATCGGACAGCTCTGGGCGCTTGGCGGCAACGCCCTCGATAATGCACGCCAGTTCTTCAAAGCTACGGCCCACCTCGGTGCCCTTACCCGCCATGGTCTCGAGCAATACCGTCGTCTGCTGTCCCTCAAACATCACCTGGCACAGCGTGTCGACAATCATCTGAATGCCGGCGTCTGCCCCCTGTCCCACATGCGCACCGGGATGGAAGTTGTAGTAGTTGCCGGGCAGTGCTTCCAGACGCTGCAAGTCCTCGGCCATTGCCTCCAAGGCAAACTCGCGTGCCCGCTCTTTGGCAGAACAGGGGTTGTAGGTATACGGGGCATGCGCCACCAGCGGTCCAAAGTCGTTTTGCGCCATAAGCTCGCGCAGAGCCGCCACGTCATCCATGTCAAGTTCTTTTGCCTTGCCGCCGCGCGGGTTGCGCGTAAAGAACGCAAAGGTATTGGCGCCAATGGACAGCGCCGTCTCCCCCATTGCCCGATAGCCCTTCGTCGTCGAAAGATGACACCCGATCGTCAGCATCTCCAACTCCCTCTTCATCAGTTGCGGTGAAATACGGTCTATTGGTGCCCTATTTTGGCGCAAGCAGACCGTATTCCACCGCAAGTTATAAAAGGGGCATCAGGAGCAAAGGCCTCCAGGCATTCCAAGCGCTGGCGCCATGCCCCCACGCCCTAAAGTTTCAAGCGAATCGCATCGATGATGTGCGCACAGCGCTGTGTGGCGGCTAGGGACATGATGGGGCTTTCGAGTTTCCCCGCCCGAATGAGCTGCGTCGCATGCGACGCCTCACCGTAAAAATCATCGACTTCAAATGGTGCATCGATTTCGAGTACTCGACCGTCGGAATACTTCACATGAGCGAGCTCGGGGCGATGGAGCCGCTCGATTTCCAACGAGCCCCGCTCACAGGCAATCGTTAAGCGGCTTTCATATGTTGCTTCGCCGTCGCACACCATATGAATGGGCATACCGCCGACGCTCATATGGATCTCGTCGGCCCAATCGACGCGACCGCCCGATACGTCACGCCAGCGAACTTCACGGGACGAAACCTCGCAAGCGCCCGCGAGCAAATCCTCAAACCAACCGACTGCATAGCAGCCCATGTCATATAGACAGCCGCCCTGCAACGGATCGAGCAGATAGCCCGAAGGAGACTCGCCGTAATCGAGCTTTTGCACGCTTTCAATCGAGACAATACGGCCAAGCTCACCCGACGCAAGCAAGTCCTTCACGCGAGTGCGCATCGGGCATAACCGATTCTTCATCGCCTCCATAAACAGCACGCCGTGCTCGCGAGAGGTGGAGGCAATCAAGAGAGCCTCTTCCTCACTCAAAACGGCTGGCTTTTCGCACAGCACGGCCTTTCCGGCGCGCAGCGCGCGACAGGCCCAACGCGTATGCATGCCATGCGGAAGAGCCAAGTAGATTGCGTCGACATCGGGGTCGGCAATCAACGCGTCATAAGCCGCATCGCCGCTATCGTCAGCCGTGGAATAACTGTGCGCGGCATCAATCGAAAACGCCCCGCAAAACTCTTCAACATGCGAAGGAGTGCGACCGGCGGCAGCCACAAGCCGCACCCCGTCCACTTCCTTGAGCGACGATGCAAATCGATACGAAATGTGCCCAGCGCCCAAAACGCCCCAACGAACCTCACGCAAATCAACACATGAATCCCGATGGCCCACGACAGCCCCCTTCAGTTGCGGTGGAATAGTTCCTGTTTGGCCCCTATTCTGCCGCAAACAGGAACTATTCCAGCGCAAGTTATAAAAGGGTCACGAGGAGCGCGTTTTGCCGAAGGCCTTAAGCACTGCCGTCACGGGGCCAGGCTGGAAACGTCGGCGCACGTCATCGAGACGCTCGGGGATATCGATATGCTGTGGGCAGTGGCGCGCGCATTTGCCGCACTTGACGCAATTGCTCACCAGCTTGGCCTCGCTTGTGCGCACCGCGCTCGCCGTAAAGTACTGCGATAGACCCGTAAACCAGCTGTGCGCATAGCTTGCGTTGTAGGCGGCAAAACATCCAGGGATATTGATGCCTTTAGGGCACGGCATGCAATAGCCGCATCCCGTGCAGGGCACGCGATTCGATTTTTCAAACTCATCCAGCACGTGCGCGATCGTGTCGAGCTGGTTGGCAGTCATCGAATCCGGCAGGGCCCGATCGGCCAACACCGCGTTCTCATCCACCTGCGCGATATCGGTCATACCCGAAAGCAGCATCGTCACCTGAGGATGATTCCACACCCACGAAAGACCCCAAGCGGCAGGAGTGCACAAATGCGGGTCACGGGCACTATCGAGCACAGCGCGGGCCCGTGGCGGCAGCTTGCCCGCTAAACGCCCACCCAGCAGCGGCTCCATCACAAACACCGCGAGCCCGCGCTCCGCAGCCGCCATGAGTCCTGCCGTTCCCGCTTGGTAACGCTCGCCGGCATAGTTGTACTGTATCTGGCAAAAATCCCAGTCATATGCGTCAAGCATCGTCAGGAAATCCACCGCGCTGCCGTGGTACGAAAAACCAATCTGGCGAATGCGCCCCGCCGCCTTTTGGCGCGCGATCCAGTCCTCGATGCCCAACGCCACCACACGTTCCCACTGGGCGGGCGAGGTAATGTTGTGCATGAGGTAATAGTCGATATGGTCGGTCCGCAGGCGGCGCAATTGCTCGTCGAAGAACCGGTCGAAATCCTCCGCGCATTTGCACGAAGCATGTGGCAGCTTGGTCGCGAGCAAAACCTGGTCGCGTAGGCCTAGGCGCTCAAGCGAAGCGCCCACACAAGCCTCGTTGCCGGGATAGAGATAGGCCGTGTCCAGGTAGTTAATCCCCTGCTCCACCGCACGGGAGATGATGGCGTCGGCTGTCTTCGCATCCGGGCGTCCCGGCGCACCGGGAAACCTCATGCAGCCCAGCCCCAACGCCGAGATACGGTTGCCGCTTTTGGGGTCAACGCGATATTGCACGGCCCCTCCCCTCCCATCGAAGCCCTGACAAGGCGAAACAAACCCGTCACGTCATCGAAACACATCGGAATCGCAATTGAGAACGTATCGTAACGCAGCAGAAATCGAGCCGTCACGGCACCGCTTTAACATCAGCAAAAAGCCCGATGAAAGGAACCGGGCGTGACCACGCGCATGTCTTTGTGGTCTGCCCCGCGGCATAAGCGCACAGCGCAATAGTTTCTTTTTCACAACAGCAGCCCCGCGCGCCCACCAAACGCCCCGACGACATACAATCCATCAGGCGCCCCATATGCGGGCGCCTATTATATGGGGAGATGATTCATATGCAGATCAACAAGGTCGCCTTTATCGGCAAGGGCGGCGTCGGCCTGCTCTACGGCAGCATGATTGCCAAGGCCCTCGGCAACGACGCCGTCGAATACATCATGGACGACGCTCGCTTTGAGCGTCATGCGAACGACGCGCTCACCGTCAACGGCAAGCCCTGCGATCTCACGTCCGTCCGCGCCAGCGAGGCGACGCCCGCCGATCTGGTCATCCTGACGGTCAAGACCACCGGTCTCGACCAAGCACTCAAGACTATGGAGCGCATCGTGGGACCCAACACGCTCATCGCCTCGCTGTGCAACGGCATTACGAGCGAGCAAAAGATTGCCGAGCGCTTTGGCTGGAAGCACACCGTCCTGGGTATCTGCCAGGGCATGGACGCCGTATTCCTCGACGGCGCGCTCACCTTTACCAATGCGGGCGAGATTCGCTTTGGCGCGGCAGCAGACACCGAGTCCGCAACCGTCACCGCCATCGACGAGCTCTACACACGCTGCGGCATCGCCCATGCCGTCGAGAGCGACATTGCGCACCGCATGTGGGCCAAACTCATGCTCAACGACGGCATCAACCAGACCTGCATGGCCTACGGCGGGACCTACGGAAGCGCCACGGAGCCGGGCTCCGAGCAACGTCGCTGCTTTGTCTCCGCCATGCGCGAGACGCTTGCGGTCGCCAACGCCGAGGGCATCGAGCTCACCGAGGCAGACCTAACTCAGATGGTGCGCCTCATCGAGGGAATCGACCCCGCCGGTATGCCCTCGATGGCTCAGGACCGCATCACGCAGCGCAAAACAGAGGTCGAGGAGTTCGCGGGCACCGTCCGCCGCCTGGCCGCCAAACACGATATCCAAGTGCCGCAAAACGATTGGCTCTACCAGAGGATTCGCGAAATAGAAAGCAGCTGGTAGTGCTCGGCATACTGCAGCCAACAGATCCAATGGCAAAGCCGCCGCAAGGGGCACTCCCCTCGCGGCGGCTTCCTTCTTCATCTTTGGCCAAAAATCAGCTTCACAACGGTTAGAGCTGCGACCCCGGCACCTCGTCCTCATCGTCGCGACAAAGGACAACACCGGCGCTTCCCAGCAGCGCGGCCGCGATCAACACGCCAACCACGATAGAGGCAGCCCCACAAGACCCCTGCATGCCCGCGACGAGCGCGGCCGTGGGACCAAGGCAGCCAAGCATCAACGCGACGGCGGCAACGGCAATATCTCGAGCATTCACAAGACCACTTCCTCCAAGAGAAAGACCTTATTTCTCAAGAACCAGTGTGCCCCGCATCCATACGCCCAGCGTACCGCCACGGTAAGGGCTCTGTTAACTCAAACGCATACATAGAACGGACGTCCTTACGTTGCCGTAAAGCTCGGTAAAGACGCCCGTCCGCCAAATATCCGTGATGCAGAAAAATTACCAACCGGTGTAGTAATCGGTGGTTCCGGCAGCGCAGCCGGAGTCATAGACCTTGCAATCACCCTTGGAGCCCGTAAAGGTCGAGCCCTGGGCCATATCGCCCGCGGCAACAACGTAATAGCCGTCGGAATCGCGCCAGAAGCCCTCAGAATCCTGAGTCCATTCGCCCGTGCGATAGTGATAAAGCACATTGCTGCTGTAATAGGTCTCGCGGCGTCCGTTGTAGTTATTGACACCCGCAGAGCGCGTCAGGCCCGATCCGTTCGCGTAGGACGCGGCAGACGCATAGGACGGAGTGTAACCGGCGTTGTAGCACGAAGCCTGGGCGGCCTCGGCAGCCTCCGCCTCGGCGG
>UQJA01000085.1 GCA_900541285.1 uncultured Collinsella sp. | reverse complement strand
GTGCCGCCGCCGTTGCTCAATTCAATGAAATCAAGCCGACAATCGTCGCCGTCATGAACGAAAGCTTTAGCGACCTTTCGTGCTTTGAGCAACTCCAGGCGGCCGGGTATACCGGCCCTGCGTTTTATAACTCGCTTCCCGACACGCTCGTACGCGGCACTATGCTCGCCTCGGTCGCAGGCGGCGGAACAGCGAACTCCGAATTTGAGTTTTTGACCGGAGCTACGACCGCCTTTGTCGGAGTGGGCAAGATTCCCTATCAGCTTTATCAGATGAATGATGTCAGCAGCTTGGCAAAGGACCTTAAAGAACTTGGATACACCGCCACTGCCATGCACCCGCAAAACCCCGTTAACTACCATCGAGATAAAATCTATCAACAGCTGGGCTTTGGAGATTTCCTATCTATCGCCGATTTCGAAGGTGCACCCTATTACCATGCCGGCGTATGCGACTACGCCACCTATGACAAGATACTCGACCTGCTTAGAACCGACGAAGCCCCGCAGTTCATCTTTGACGTCACGATGCAAAATCACGGCGGCTACGACTATGGCACCGTTCCCGTCGAGGAGCTGACAAACTATTGGGTCGAGGGAGCCAGCGAGGGTGCCAATAGCGCGCTCAACACCTATCTTACCTGCATCAACGCATCCGACCGGGACCTCGAGTACTTTATCAACGAGCTCCGCAATATCGGCAGACCGGTTGTCCTTGTCTTTTTTGGCGACCATCAGCCGAGCGCCGCAACGACTCTCAACGACGAGCTGTACCCTCAGGAAGATACGGCAAGCCACGCTTTCCGTATCTATCAGTCGACCTATTTCGTCTGGGCTAACTATGAAATCGCCGGCAATACCGAGCTCAACGTCTACGACACCGTCGGGGCAAACGAGATTGCAGCCATTACCCTTAATAAGATCGGCGCCCCGCTCACCGACTATCAAAAGGCTCTGCTTGCAACAAGGTCAGATGTGCCCACCATCAATGTCGCCGGCTACCTTGGTGCCGACGGGCTGCGCTACGACTTGGAATCTGAAGACAGCCCATACACCTCGACGATCGACAAGCTGCAGCGCATGCAATACCTCGAGTTCGCCAGCAAAGTTCAGTAAGCCCGCCCATTCGCTTGGACCCATCGTATTGCAAGCACGCTCGGCCCAAATGCATCGCAAATGACTCCCACTCGCAAACGAGGGTACAATGACGCTCGTGTCACACCACGGGGCCCCGGCCCCAACATATACAAAGGAGTCATACATGGGTTGCGAGCACGCACAGGCCGCCGGCGGACAAACGTCGCCGTCGCAATTTGAGGAGAACACGCTGTCCGAGGTCAAACGCGTCATCGCCGTGCTTTCCGGCAAGGGCGGTGTCGGCAAGTCGTTTGTCACCGGTGCCATCGCCACCGAGCTTGCCCGTCACGGCCACAAGGTCGGCGTCCTCGATGCCGACATTACCGGTCCCTCTATCCCCAAGATGTTCGGTATGAGCGGACGCCACGTCCATGCCCTTGGCAACCTTATGCTGCCCGAAATCTCCGAGCACGGCGTCAAGGTCATGAGCTCCAACCTGCTGCTCCAAAACGAGACCGACCCCGTCCTTTGGCGCGGTCCGGTCATCGCAGGCGCCATTAGGCAGTTCTGGAGCGAGACCTCGTGGGGCCCCATCGACTACCTGTTGGTCGACATGCCTCCGGGAACAGGCGACGTCGCTCTCACCGTCTTCCAGTCACTGCCCGTCGACGGCATCGTCATCGTCACGAGCCCGCAGGATCTGGTCTCGATGATCGTCGCCAAGGCGGTCAACATGGCCGAGAAGATGAACGTCCCCATTCTTGGCATCGTCGAAAACATGAGCTATATTGAGTGCCCCGACTGCGGCAAGAAGATCGAGGTCTTTGGCAAGAGCAAGCTCCCCGAGGTCGCAGAGCGCTATAACCTCGACATCTTGGGCCAGCTTCCCATTAATCCGGCACTCGCCGAGGCCTGCGATAAGGGCGAGGTCGAGACCGCGCTGCCCGATGGCATGTTGCCCAAGGCAGTCTCTGCCGTCGAGGCCATTACCCCGCACGAGACCGACGAGGCCTAAGTGAACACGAGCGCCTTCTATGACGTCCTGGTAATCGGCGGCGGGGCTTCATGGCCCGCCGCCGCCATTACGGCCGCGCGCGCTGGCAAAAGCGTCTGCATCGTTGAGCGCGATGTCGCCTGCGGCCTTAAGCTCCTTGCGACCGGCAACGGCCGCTGCAACCTCTCCAACGAATCGATTGATCCTCAGCGGTATAACCACCCCGCATTCGTCGAATCCGTCATGGGCCCCCAGCCCGAACAAGAGCTTATGGGTTTCTTCTCCTCGCTGGGCATCATGACAACCTCCGAGGAAGGCCGGCTGTACCCGCGCTCCCTTCGCGCCGAATCGGTGCGCGACGCACTTCTCAATGTTTGCGACCGCCTGGGTATCACCTTAATCTGCGGAGCCAACGTTGCCTCGGCACACAAAGCTTCCGAAGGCTGGGCACTCCAAATAGACCGTCCAGCGCGGGCGCTCAAGGCAAAAAAGCACGACGACCGAAAATCGGAGCTCCGCTCGCTTCGGAAAGCGCTCGCCGATGTCCCTCGCAAGAACGAGGCCCTGCAGGCACATGCCGTAATTATCGCCACGGGCGGCAACCCCACCGGTATCGCCGATACGTTTCGCCTCCCCCTCACTTCGCTGCGCCCCATCCTCTGCCCCGTATCGGCAACGGTCGTCAGCGATCGGGCGGCACTCAAGACGCTGGATGGCCTGCGCGTCCGCGCCCGCTTGACGCTCGCCCGCAATCATAATGAGCTCTGGCACGAAGACGGTGAAGTCCTGTTTCGAACCTTCGGTATCTCGGGCGTCGCTGTCTTCAACCTCTCCCGTCGTATCCAGCGCGGCGATACGATCCTGCTCGACGTTTTCCCCGACCTCTCCAAAGACGAGCTGCTCGATATGCTCAACCGGCGCGTTGAACTGCTCGGCGGCTTTTCGCCCCGCAATCCCCGTTGGCTCGACGGTATGCTTGCCCCGCAACTCTCCCGCGTCGTCTGCACGACGTTCGAGCAGTGCCATCCAGGCTCCAACGATGTCATCCACCTGGTCTCGATCCTCAAGCACTTTAAGTTGCTCGTCGAAGGAACCGCCGAGGAGCGCTCGGCGCAGGTCACGCGTGGTGGCATATCTGTCGAGAGCATCTCAACACCCAGTCTACGCGCGCGCAGCGTTGTCGACGCCCCGCTTTACGTCTGCGGCGAAGCGCTCGACATCGACGCCGATTGCGGAGGCTTTAACCTTGCGTGGGCATGGCTCTCGGGCATTCGCGCTGCAAGCAGCCTGTAGCCGCGCAGTCTATAATCAAAAACGCGTTCGGGCCGTCTGGGATACCGGACGGCCTCTTTCTTGCCTCTAAGGAGACCTCGATGATCGAAATCACCCAAGTCAACGCTTCGCTCGATGAAGCTGGCGATGAAAATGCCTGCCTCATTGTTGGCAAGCGAGTCGCCAAGCGCGTCCTACGTTGCAAGGACTCCGAGATCAAGTCCATCGAGCTCCACCGCAAGTCAATCGACGCTCGCAAAAAACGAGACGTCCATTTTATCCTGAGCTTTCGTGTTGAGCTGACCAGTCCCCGCCTCGAGCGAGAAGCGGCCGACAGCGTTTCCGAGCGTGACCGCTCGCGCGTACGCGCGATAGAAGACGATGGGCCTTCATTCCCCTCCCCCGTTTCCGGCGCACCCAAAGAGCGCCCCGTCGTCGTCGGCGCCGGATGCGCCGGCCTTTTCGCTGCGCTTACGCTCGCTGAAGCAGGTCTTAAGCCCTTGCTCATCGAGCGCGGCGACCCGGCATTTCGCCGCTCGCATGCGATCGACCTCTTTCTAAAGGAGCGCATCCTCGACCCCGAGAGTAATATCCAGTTTGGCCTGGGCGGCGCGGGGACCTTCTCGGACGGCAAGCTCAATACAGGAACAAAAAATCCCGCCCATCGCCTTATCCTCGAAACCTTCGTCGAGGCTGGTGCGCCCCGCGATATTCTGTGGGATGCCAAGCCGCACATTGGCTCCGACATCCTTCCCACGGTTGTCACCGCTATATCCCAGCGCATCGAGCAGCTCGGAGGTGTCGTCCGTTATCGAACAAAGCTCGTCGACATCCACATCGACGCGTCTGGCGCCATTACCGGTATTGATGTCCAATCGTCCCAAGACGCCGCTTGCGAGCCAATCGAGACAAAGCACCTCATCCTCGCCTGCGGGCATTCTGCTCGCGATATTTTTGAGCTCCTTAAGGACCACAACGTGGCCCTCGCACAAAAGACCTTTGCCATGGGCGTTCGCATCGAGCATCCGCAGCGCGACATCGATCGAGCCCAATATGGAGCCTCGGCGGGACATCCAGCGCTCGGGGCGGCCCCTTACAAACTTGTTGCCCATCTTTCCAACGGCCGCAGCGTGTTCTCGTTTTGCATGTGCCCCGGCGGACAGGTTGTCGCCGCCTCTTCCGAGCAGGGCCACCTGTGCGTCAACGGCGCTAGCCTCAATGCCCGCGACGGACGCAACGCAAATGCCGCCCTGCTCGTTAACGTCACGCCTGAGGACCTTCCCAACGATGACCCGCTCGCCGGCATCGAGCTCCAGCGTGCCTGCGAGGCGGCCGCCTATCGCCTGGGCGGCTCCAACTGGAACGCACCGGCACAGCTTGTCGGAGATTTCCTCGCAGGACGCGCCAGCAAGGCGCCCGGAAAGGTAAAGCCCACCTATCCGCTCGGTGTGACCTGGACGGCAATTGACGAAGCCCTGCCGCAGCATATCGTCGAGTCGCTCCGCCTGGGACTTCCCCTACTCGGAAAAAAGCTACGAGGCTACGACCGCCCCGATGCCGTTCTTACCGGCGTGGAGACTCGTTCGAGCTCACCGGTTACTGTCACCCGAGACCGAACGTGCCATGCCGTGTCGACCCCGGGCCTCTACCCTTGCGGTGAGGGAGCTGGATATGCCGGCGGCATCATGAGCGCAGCCACCGACGGCATTCGTTGTGCCGAAGCCCTGATCGCAGACCTCTAGCGCACGAATTCCAGCACGCGAAAGACACAGGCCCCGAGCTCCACAGGGAACTCGGGGCCTGTTCGCTATTTCTTAAACCGTGCACCCTGGCGTTTTCTGCCCGATGCGAACGTGGAACCCTTGCGGGCCTGCGAACGTAAGCGCTCGATCGTCTCGTCCTCAGACGCACCCTCGAGCATCGCCCGAATCTGAACGACAGCATCGCGCAGGCGCGCCGCCTCCTCAAAGTCCATAGCGGCAGAAGCGTTACGCATATCCTCTTCCATGGTTTCGACGATCCGCACAAGCTCGTCATGCGGCAGTTCTTCCAACTGCTCCGCAAGTGTCTGCTCGGGCGCCACCGTTTCCGGCACACCGCCCTCGCCTGACTCATCGGGCGTATAGAATGCGCCATGGCCAAGAGAGTCGCCCTTCGAGCGTCCCTTGGAGCCCACAGTTTTTTCGGCCTCGGCAATAAAACTTGAGATGTCGTTGATGGCCTTGCGCACTGTCTTGGGCACAATGCCATGTTCTTCGTTATATGCCATCTGAATCTCGCGACGGCGCTGCGTCTCCTCGATGGCTTCTTTCATCGAATCGGTCACAACGTCTGCATACATGATGACCTCGCCGTCGGCATTGCGGGCCGCACGGCCAATCGTCTGAATCAACGAACGGCGGTTGCGCAAGAAGCCTTCCTTGTCGGCGTCGAGAATTGCCACCAGCGAGACCTCGGGAAGGTCTAGACCCTCGCGAAGCAGGTTAATGCCAACGAGAACATCGATCTTTCCCTCGCGCAGCGTTCGCAGGATCTCGACACGGTCCATTGTCGCCGTATCAGAGTGCATGTAATTGACCTTAATGCCGGCATCAAGCAGATGGTCGGTCAAGTCCTCGGCCATGCGCTTGGTGAGCGTGGTCACCAGCACGCGCTCCTTGCGGGCAACGCGCTCGCGAATCTCGTCCTCAAGATCGTCAATCTGCCCACGAACCGGACGCACATCGATCTTGGGGTCGAGCAGGCCGGTCGGACGAATAATCTGCTCAACGTCGTTCTGGCTAACCCGCAGCTCATAGTCGCCCGGCGTGGCCGAAACATAGATGAACTGGGGAATCCTCGCCTCAAACTCATCGAAGCGAAGCGGGCGGTTATCGAGTGCCGAAGGCAGACGAAAACCATGCTCCACCAGCGTCACCTTACGCGAGCGGTCGCCTTCGTGCATGCCGCGGATCTGCGGCACCGTTACATGACTCTCGTCGATGATACAGAGCATGTCCTTAGGAAAGTAATCGATCAGGGTAAACGGCGGCTCGCCCGGTTTTCGACCGTCCAGATGACGCGAGTAGTTCTCGATACCGTTGCAAAAACCCATGGTCTCGAGCATCTCGAGATCATAGTCGGTGCGCTGCTGCAGGCGCTGTGCCTCGAGCAGCTTATCAGTCGCCTTGAGCTCGGCCACACGCTTCTCGCACTCTTCGCTGATTGATTTCAGAGCCGCTTTGACCTTAGGCTTCTCAGTCACGTAGTGCGAGGCCGGCCACACGGGAATGGCCTCGTACTCACGCAGCATCTCACCGGTGACCTCGTCGATCTCGGCAATCAGCTCGACCTCGTCGCCAAAGAACTCAAACCGCAACGGATGCTCGGCATAGGGCGGATATACGTCGACGACATCGCCGCGCACGCGGAAGGTGCCACGTGCCAGGTCATAGTCATTGCGATCGTACTGAATATCGATAAGCGCATGGATAAAGTCATCGCGCTCAAGCGGCACCTTCTTATCGACGTTCGGAGCTAGGCCCGCATAGTCCTCGGGGGAGCCAATGCCATAGATACACGAGACCGATGCGACGACGATCACATCGCGTCGAGATAGCAGCGATGCCGTCGCCTGATGGCGCAGCATCTCGACCTCTTCATTAATCGAGGAGTCTTTCTCGATATACGTATCACTCTGAGGTACATATGCCTCGGGCTGATAGTAGTCGTAGTACGACACAAAATAGACCACGGCGTTGTTAGGGAAGAATTCCTTGAGCTCGCTCGCAAGCTGAGCGGCAAGCGTTTTGTTGGGAGCCATGACCAGCGTCGGCTTCCCCAGGGCCTCAATAGTCTTAGCCATCGTGAAGGTCTTGCCCGAACCAGTCACGCCCAGCAAAACCTGATAGCGATCTCCGTCCCTCACACCCTGCACAAGCGACTCAATGGCCTTAGGCTGGGAACCGGCGGGCTCGTATGGAGACACGACCTCAAACGGCACCTCAGAGCCCTCAACGCCAAAACGTTTGAGCTCTCCTCCAACACGCTCAACTTCAAATTCCGCCATGGATACTCCTAACTCATATATCTGCAGTATACGCAGGCGGCAGGCATAGTCCTATACGAACCGATCGGGATAGAGGGTCTTGTAGCGAACCCAGGCATTATTGACACGAATCAGATACGCCTGCGTCTCGGGAAAGGTGATTGCATTATGAAGCGACGTGCTCTGCTGCGCCCATCCGTCGACATTGCCCATGCCGGCGTTATAGGCGGCAATGGCACTGTCAGTCGACCCGTTAAAATACGTCAGAAGATACGAAAGATACGCACAGCCAAACTCGATGTTCGTAGCGGGATCGTTAAGGTCGCCGGCTGAATAGTCGCTGCCATCGACAAGACCCTTAGCAATCATATCCTGGGCAGTCTCGGGCATCAGCTGCATCAATCCCTGTGCGCCTTGATTCGACTCAGCCTCGGGATCCCAATTCGATTCCGACTTTATGACAGCACACACCAGATACGGATCAAGATTGTGCGAAATGCTCGATTGCTTTACGTACGCCTCGTAGTCAATTGGATACAAAGGCTTAAAGAAGGCGGCAGGGGCATACGAGTAGACGAGCGAAATAAGGCCGAAGACGAACACGACGGCAAGTGGCGCCACGCGATACCACGTAAAGAAACGTGTCTTAGGCATCGGCCTCATCCTTATCCACTACATCCCCGAAGCCATGGCACGCAAGCCATGCGTCCAGTTGTTCAAAGAGCGAGTTATCGCCTGCCGCATTATCGATTACCGTCGTAGCGAGATTGCAAAGCGAAGCCTCATCAGGTTGGCATGCAGAGCGCGCATCAAAATCAGAAGACTCCATACCACGATGAATGGCACGCTCGCGACGAACTGCTAAAGGAGCGCTGATAACCAGGATTTCATCTGCCAGGCCAAAAGCATCCTCAAAACCAGTCGGGGCAGAAACCTCAACAACCGCAAAGGGGAAACGGGGGGACGAAACCGTGCAGCAAACCGGATCAAGAATCCTCAATGACAGCTGTTCGATGAGAACCGGATGAACGATGTCGTTGAGCCGCGCAACCGTATCAGGAGAGGCGAAAGCTCGAGCAGCGAGAACATTGCGGCGAATGCCGCCCTCCCCGTCCAGAATGTCCCAACCGAATTCTTCGGCGAGGGCATTGACGATATCGGAGCCTGGCACATACAGCGATTTGGCAAGCTCATCCAGATCGATAAGCATGGCGCCATGAGATTCGAGATAGCGGCAGGCAGTCGACTTTCCCGAAGCAATATTGCCCAAGACAAAAACGGTAAACATCAAGTCCTCCCTAACGCCAATGGGAGTTATTATCGCGCAAATACAAAAGAAGGACTCAAAATACAGCCAAACAGTAAGACAAGCTAAACGAAGGCGAGTTCTTGTATTACAACTCTCTATCAAACGCAAAAAGGGGGAGGC
>UQJA01000084.1 GCA_900541285.1 uncultured Collinsella sp. | reverse complement strand
GTGCTTATCGCGGAGGGAATATCGGGCAGGACGGCTACAAACTTGTCGCAGCCATAGCGCACAAGTTCGTCAGTCGAACGAATACCGCTGCGTATGGCTGTCGCCACGGCACCGAGCGCAAGGTCACCGGCATGGCGGCCACACGTATCGTTGAAGACCCTAAAATCATCAAGGTCGATCACCGCAACGCCGGCCTTCATGCGGGCGCTATGGAGCTTTTCCTCGTAATATCGGCGATTGCGCACACTCGTCAGCACGTCGGTGTAGACAAGGTCCTCTTCTGCGGCCTCTTGCTCATCGATCGGACGCACCATCAGTAAGACGTGAGGCTCGCCCTCGACCTTCAGAGGACGCAGACGGGCGCGGTACTCAACGCCATCGTTGAGCAGTTGCTCCGACACCTCATCGGAATCTGCCAAGGCCTCAAGACTCGACTGACGCAGACAAGGGCAGCGATCGCCGGCAAGCAAGCAGTTAGGCTCGCTCTTAATCTGATCGGCCGACAGCAAACGCACCACGGGGTAGGTCTTCGCGACGCGGGCGACCTCGGCGGCAGCCTCCTCGTCGGTTAGATTGGCCTCGTGATTATTGAGCATATGGGGCCCTTTCGATAGTTTCGCATGGTAGCGGTGGGTTCCAAATGTTACAAGGTTAACGCCTTGCCGATGCAGGTAAGCACGTGAATGCTGTTACATTTTTATGAGTTGGCAGACGGCGCGATTGAAGCCGCAGACGTGAGGATTTGAGTACATTTGTTAACACGGCCGAAACGTTTGCGAGTGAAGCCTGTTTTGTTTTTTGCAGGTGTTAGAGCCCCAGGATGCCACGGACAGTCTGGGCAGCCGCTGCCGGGCGATCGCGCAGACCGTTATGCGCGCCGGGAACCATTACGAGTGGACAGCCCAAAAGCTCAGCCGCCATCCTCGTGCCCGCCTCGCGGGGTGTACCGACCGAAAGCTCGCCCAAAAACACAGCCGACACCGCCTTTGACGCGCGGGCGCGCTCCCAGTCGGGAGCATATGTCATATTTGTTCCGTATTCATTGGCCATAAAGCAACGACCATTGCGCAGGGCATGCTTGGCTTCCGCTTCGGTCGTCCCAGGAGCCTCGGGGTCCAAGTCGCCGAGAGCTCCCAAGAAAAGCCGGAACGCCCTTGAAACCTTTCCAGCCGCAATCATATCGAGCAAAATCGGAGCTGCGCCCATGCCGACGCCTTCGGCCGACACAGCCGGCTCATGCAGAATCGCACGGGCGACGAGATGGGGTTCGGTGCGAAGAAGCTCCAGCGCCACCAACGTACCGGCGCTGTGCGCAAGCACATTTGTCGGAGCGCCAACGTGTTCGATCACGGCCTGCAGGTCGGCGGCCTGGGCGGCAAGATCATAGCTGCCGTCTGCCGCTTCGCTGCTGCCACCACAGCCGCGGCGGTCGTAGGCAATTACGCGGCAGTTGCGGCTGAGCTCACAAGCGATGCCGTCGAAAAATGTGCCGTCGACACAAGCGCCGTGCACGCACACCAAGGCAGGAGTATCAGGCGACACATCCGGACCGGCATATTCGCGACAGGCAATCGTGGTGCCCGCATTCTCGACCGTAAAATCCATGTTGTGCCCCCATCGTCAACGCCCATCCAGTTGCACGTCAGTGCGGCTGGATGGGCCCGCATTGCCTTACACCTTGTTAACAGATTAACTTTACCCGACCCGAGGCTTTTCATGGCACGGCGTAATGAGCGACGTGAAAAAACGAAACTTGTAAAGCAAGAGCCCGCACCTTGCTTTGGAGCCGATGCTATGCTTAGGCACAATTGTCTTGAGGAGCATATGCCTATGTCTACGTTTTTGAATGCCAGCCCCATCTTTGGGCCCGTTCGCAGCCGTCGCCTTGGTCTCTCGCTCGGCGTCAACATGATGCCGGCCAGCGGCAAAATCTGCACGTTCGACTGCATTTACTGCGAAAACGGCCTCAACGCCGAGCGCCCCTGCCATGAGCCGTACAACACAGCTGCCGTGGTACTCGACGCGCTCGAGGCAAAGCTGCGCGAGATGGCAGCCGAGGGCGAGCTCCCCGATGTGATCACCTTCGCAGGCAACGGTGAGCCCACCGCCGCACCGGAGTTTCCGCAGGCCATCGCCGGCGCCGTCGCACTGCGCGACGAGCTTGCCCCAAACTCCAAAATCGCCGTGCTCTCCAACGGCACGCGCGCCGACCGCCCCGAGGTACACGATGCGCTCATGATGGTCGACGACAACATTCTTAAGCTCGATACGGTCGACCCGGCATTTATCCAGCTGCTCGATCAACCCGTTGGCCCCTACGACGTCGAGCACCAGATCGAGACGTTCGCAAGCTTTGACGGTCATGTCATTATCCAGACGATCTTTTTGACCGGCGAGTATCAGGGCAAGCTCATCGACAACACCGGCGAGGAACACGTTGCTCCCTGGCTCGCGGCGCTCGAGCGCATTCGTCCGCAGGAGGCGACCATCTACACGGTTGCGCGCGAAACACCGGTCGCCGGCCTTGCCAAAGCAGCACCCGACGTCCTCGACGCCATTGCCGCGCGCGTGCGCGCCCTCGGCATCCCCTGCCAGGTGAGCTACTAGCAAAACCACGCAGCAGCTAGCACCCGCCATCCCGCCCCATCAGTTGCGGTGATATAGTTCCTATTTGTGCTGTTAAACCGCTTAAATCGGAACTATATCACCGCAACTTTTATGGACGCGTGGGTGGGCTATACTAGCTGCGAATGAAAGGAAGTTAGCCATGTTTGACAACGGACCCGTACCCGGCCGCAACGATGCTTGCTGGTGCGGCAGCGGCAAAAAATACAAGAAATGCCATAGCGCCTTTGATGAGCGCCTCGAGCGCTTGTGGGAAGAGGGCTGGGAGGTTCTACCCCGCACGCTCTACAAGACGCCCGCCGATATCGAGGGCATCAAGCGCTCGGCCGCCATCAACGTGGGCGTGCTCGATTACGTAGGCGAGCACATCGCCGCGGGCATGACCACCAACCAGATCGACCAGATGATCTATGACTACACCGTCGAGCACGGTGGTACGCCGGCCGACCTCAACTATGAGGGCTATCCCAAGAGCGTATGCACCTCGATCAACGATGTGGTCTGTCACGGTATCCCCTGCGATACGGACGTGCTGCACGAGGGCGACATCATCAACGTGGACTGCTCCACGATCCTGGACGGTTACTTTAGTGATTCGAGCCGTATGTTCTGCATCGGCGAGGTCTCGGCCGAGCGCCAGCGCCTGGTCGACGTCACCCGCGCCAGCGTGGAGGCTGGCCTTGCCGCCGTCCAGCCGTGGCTGGCGCCGGTCCTTGGTGCTGCCGCTGTCCGTGATGGCCGAGGCTGTGCAAAAGACCGTCGAGGACGCCGGCTTTAGCGTGGTGCGCGAGTACGGCGGACACGGAATCGGTAAGGATTTCCACGAGGACCCGTTTGTGGGCTTTACCACCGAGGCGCCCGATGTGGACACCATCATGGCTCCGGGCATGGTCTTTACCATCGAGCCCATGGTCAATGCCGGAGCGCCCGACATCAAGATTAGCAAGGGCGACGGCTGGTGCGTGCGCACCAAGGACGGCAGCGATTCGGCCCAGTGCGAGGTACAGCTCGTGGTGACTGAGGGCGGCTACGAACTGCTGAGCTGGTAGTTGTGGATGCGCCGGATGCTGACGGGCACGCTCGTCTTGTATCCGGCGTTTTATTTGAACGTTTTGCCTGATAAAACCTGCCAAAAAACTTGTCCCTTTTTGCAGGTCGAGCGGAGAGGACTGCTTGTGAACATCCTGGTTTTGCTGCCCGTCAATGACCGCCATCGCGCAATTCTTGAGTCGAGCGCTCCGGGCGAAGACTTTATCTACACGAGCGCCGACGCCACCACACGTGAACAGGTCGCCGATGCCGACGTGATCTTGGGCAACATTGACCCTGCCCTGCTTACCGCATGCGACCATCTCCAGCTGTTGCAATTGCAGACCGCCGGCTATGACGACTACCTTGCCGCCGGCACCGTGCCGGCTGAAGCCAAGCTGTCTTGCTCGATCGGCGCCTACGGTCAGGCCGTGAGCGAGCACATGTTTGCCATGGTTCTTTCCATGATGAAGCGCCTGCCCGGCTATCACGACTTGCAGCGCGAGCATCGCTGGGAGGATTTGGGCCCGGTTACCTCGCTCAAAAACGCCAACGTGCTGCTGCTGGGCGCGGGCGATATCGGCGGCCACTTTGCCACGCTCTGCCGCAGCATGGGTGCGCACGTCCGCGGCATCAAGCGCCATCCACTCGTCTACCCCATTGTGTTTGAGGATATGGACGGCATGGACGCCCTACCTGAGCGCCTGGCCGAGGCCGACATCGTCGCATCCTTTATGCCCAGCACACCCGAGACCCGCGGCCTGGCGAACGCCGAATTCTTTGCCGCGATGAAACCAGGTGCTTTCTTTGCCAACGGCGGCCGCGGCGATCTTGTGGTCGCCGACGACTTAGTTGCCGCTCTGGAGTCGGGACATCTCGCCGGCGCCGCGGTCGACGTCACCGACCCCGAACCGTTGCCTGAGACAAGCCCACTGTGGGATGCGCCCAACATGCTCATCACGCCACACGTCTCCGGCTGGTTCCACCTGGCAGCCACGCTCAACAATGTGGTCGACATTGCCGCAGAGAATCTGCGTCACCTACAGGCCGGCGAGACCCTGCGCTGCTGGATCGAACACTAATCTTGTTCCGCCGTTCTAACGAACGGCGGACCACTCGACGCTGCGACCCCGTCTGGACGGCAATCTGCCTTTCAATCGTCGGGCATGGCCAGAAGGCCAATGCCCTCCTCTTTCAAGGCACCTTGCTCGCCCAGACGGGCTCTCGCTGACTTTTGTTCAACCTATAGGGACTGGCTGGCGCGGCCCTGCCTGGGGACATTCGCTGACTTTTGTTCGACCTGTGGGGTCTTCAAATTGTTAGAGCGTTGCTAAGTAATTCTTTGCGTCTTCTACGCTCATTGCGGCGACTGGTGCGTGTGAGCAGAGCTTGACATCGTTGGTGACCAGAAGGTCTGTCTTTGCGCGCATCGCTGCCGCGATGATTAAATCGTCTTCGTAATCGCTATGGAGCTCACGCTGCTTACTCGCCATCCATATGTCGCTCAGGTCGCAGGGCACGGGCGTAGCAAGTTGCGACAACACATCAAGACAATCCCATGCGAGTGATGTCGCCGCCGAAGCGGCATCTTGAGACAGCGAACCGCGCTCTCGCCGATACCATGCCTTATGTTCACTTGAAATCAAATAGAACAGGTCTTTGGACGATGTCGCCGCATACAGCAAATCCACCTGCGCCGTGCATGCATCGCGTAAAAACTCAATCGCCACCGAACGACCACGTCGTGAGGGAATGAAGTAATCGAGCCACACGTTGGTGTCAACCAAGATGCGCCTTGGAGCCTCACTCATAGAGCCAGCTCATCTCCTCGCCATAGCGATCCGCATAGGCATTCCGTTTGAGCTCTTCGTCGTCCGATGGCTGAGCCTTGACCATCTCGATTCCCGACTCACGGCAAGCGGCAGCGAACAGCTTCGACCCCTGATCCATGAGCTCGAGCTTACGTTTGGCGGCCTTTTCGCGCTCGCGCTGTTCCGCCCGGGCACGACTAGGCAGCAGGATATCCTCGAGCGCACCGGGGCGATCGGCCAGCGACGCTGCAAGCCGCCAGAGCGCTCGCACCGCCTGGCTCGGCGTCATACCGGCCCTGGAGAGAGCGGCGTCCCCACTCCTTTTAAGATCGGCATCGAGACGTACGTTGATCTGAGCGGCTGTTGTGGTCATGACCTCTCCTTAATACTTTAAAATCATCATAAAACTCTATGGTAGATACGTAAAGCATGTATAGCATTTATAAGCATTAGCCGTACTCTGTACACAAAAAGCCGCCGAGGCACACTGCACCTCGGCGGCTACGTATCACCGATCTAGTTCGGTTTCACCTTTTGCATTCGTCCAGATAAAACCTGCCAAAATGAACCTGTCCCTTTTTGGTAGGTTTTAGAGCTCCACGCTTTCGGCGCCGTTGATGGTTAGGTTTCGCTCGTAGAAGGCGGTGAGGGCGCGAATCGCGTACATGACGTCGCGCACGCCGCCGGTCTCGTAGCTCGAGTGCATGGCCAGCTGCGGCAGGCCCACGTCCACGGCATGCATGCTCGCCTGCATGTTGGACAGATTGCCGAGCGTGGAGCCGCCGGCCATGTCACTCTTGTTGGCGAAGGCCTGCGTGGGCACGTCGGCGTCATCGCAGATGGCCTGGAACACCGCGCGGCTAAAGGCATCGGTGCAGTAGTGCTGGTTGGCGGCTTCTTTGATGACGATGCCGCCGTTGAGCACCACCTGATTGCGGGCATCGCACTTCTCGGCGTGGTTGGGGTGCACGGCATGTGCATTGTCGCAGCTTACAAGCATCGAAGCGGCAAGTGCGCGATGATACGACTCGTCGTCAAAGCCCAGCGATCCGTTGATGCGGCGCAGCGCGTCGGCCAAGAACGTCGACATGGCGCCCTGTTTGGTCTCGGAGCCGACCTCCTCGTTATCAAAGCAGCAAAAAACCGAAACGTCGTGCGCGTTCTCAGCACCCAAAAATGCCTGCAGTGAGGCGTAGGCGCAGGCCAGGTCGTCGAGCTTGGGCGTCGAGATGAACTCGTCGGCCCAGCCCCAAATGCGCGCATCCTGACGATTGACCAGGAACAGATCGCGGCCCAGGATCTGCTCGGGCTCAACGTCCAGCTCGTCGGCGATCAGGGCGTCAAAATCTCCCTGCTTAAGGTCACCGGCGCTGATGAGCGGGCACAGATCAATGGCTCGGTTGGGTGCAAAGCCCTCGTTAACGCCACGGTTCATATGGATAGCAAGGCTCGGAATGATAGCGACCTCGCGCTCGGTGGAAAGCAGGCGGCTCTCAATCCGGTCGCCCTCGCGCACCAGCACGCGACCCGCGAGCGCCAGCGGGCGGTCGAACCAGGTGTAGTCGATCATGCCGCCGTAGGCCTCGGTGTTCAGACGCAGTGTCTCGCCCGCGCCGTCGAGCTCGGGCACGGCCTTGACCTTAAACGTCGGTGAATCGCTGTGCGACGCCGTGAGCTGAAAATGGAAGTCGCCGGCAACGCCGTCCTCGCCCCACGTCGCGGCCAGGTCCTCGCCCACCTTAAAGGCAACAACGCTCGAGGTATTGCGCTGCGTGTAATAACGCCCGCCCGGCTCTATGTCCCACGCCGCATTCTCGGGCAGGTAGGTAAAGCCCGCCTCGTCGAGCTCGGCCATAATGGTCGCCGCCGTATGAAACATGCTGGGGCATGCCTCGATAAAGTCGATAAGGTCGTTGGCGGCCTCGATATCGTCGGCCGTCACGTGCGCGCGCTCGGGCGCTTCCTGATCCGTCATGCTCTCCCCTTTCGCTGGGCTGATGGTCCCCTTCAGCATACCCCGCCACGCCAGCGCCGCACTCTTCATTCCGTGCTTAATTCCGCGTTGCCCACCGGCTTGCGAATTTCTAACATTGCTTACATTTCTATACGCTTGAGCTAACACGTTTTGCCCCCGTATCAACAGTGTGCGGGGGTAAACTTATGCGCATGTTATAACTTGCCCGGAAGGATTCATCATGCTTAGGATCGGTCTTCTTACCAGTGGCGGCGACTGCCAGGCGCTCAACGCCACCATGCGCGGCATCGTCAAAACGCTCATGACCAATAGCGAAGAACCTATCGAGATCTACGGTTTTGAGGACGGCTACCAGGGCCTTATCTACAGCAGGTTCCGCGTCATGTCGCCCGCCGATTTTAGCGGCATCCTCACCCGCGGCGGCACCATCCTGGGCACGAGCCGTACGCCGTTCAAGCGTCTGGACATTCCCGAGGCCGACGGCGTCGAGAAGGTGCCCGCGATGGTCCACACCTATCACAAGCTACAGCTCGACTGCCTGTTTATGCTGGGCGGCAACGGCTCCACCAAGACCGCCAACCGCCTGCGCGAAGAGGGCCTCAACGTTATCGCCCTGCCCAAGACCATCGACAACGACACCTGGGGCACCGAGATGACGTTTGGCTTTACGAGCGCCATCGACGTCGCCACCAAGTGCATCGACGACATTCACACCACCGCTTCGAGCCACGGTCGCGTGTTCGTCATCGAGATCATGGGACACAAGGTCGGCTGGATTCCGCTATATGCCGGCGTCGCGGGCGGCGCGGATGTCATCCTGATTCCCGAGATCCCCTACGACATGGATAACGTCATCAAGACCATCGAGCATCGCATGGAAACCGGCAGCCGCTTTACCATCGTGGCCGTCGCCGAGGGCGCCATCTCTAAGGAGGACGCGGCGCTGCCCAAGAAGGAGTACAAGAAGAAGCTTGCCGCACGCACGAGCCCGTCGATTGTCTACGACATCGCCAAGGAGATCGAGGCTAAGACCGGCCGCGAGACCCGCGTCGCCATCCCCGGTCACACGCAGCGTGGCGGCCAGCCCGACGCTCAGGACCGCATCTTTGCGACCCAGTGTGGCGTCGAAGCGGCGCTCGGCTGCCTGCGCGGCGAGTTTGGCTACATGATTGCCCTGCGCGACGGCAAGATGTGCCACATGCCGCTCGAGGAGGTCGCCGGCAAGCTCAAGTTTGTCGACCCCCAGAGCGATCTGGTGCGCGAGGCCAAGGCGTTGGGCATCAGCTTCGGCGACGAATAGCCTCGGCTGGAACCGCCCCCATCGGAGACCCCAGGGCTTACCTCCCAAATCGTCCTCGGACATGTCAGGACCCCGCCGTGCGCTTCGCAC
>UQJA01000083.1 GCA_900541285.1 uncultured Collinsella sp. | reverse complement strand
ACGGGGAACCACGTCCTCGATGGAGCCGATCTCCTCAACATGCCCGTTGTGCATCACGCAGATGCGCTCGCACAGACGGCACGCCTCGTCGATATCGTGACTCACGTAGAGCACGGTGCGGTTGCATACATCGAACAGGTCGAGCATGTTCTGCTCGAGGGCGCTCTTAAGATAGGAATCGAGCGCGCTCATGGGCTCGTCGAACATAAAAATGCCCGGATGCGCCGCCACCATGCGAGCAAGCGCCACGCGTTGCTGCTGCCCGCCCGAGAGTCGCGCGGGATAGCGGTCGGCAAATTCGGCCAGACCGAAGATACCCAGGTAGCGCTCGGCGAGCTTTTTGCGCGCGGCTGCGTCGCCCGCGTCCTTTACACCGGCGCATACGTTATCGGCCACCGTCATGTTGGGAAACAGCTGATAGTTTTGGAACAGCAGGGCGCATTTTCGCTCCTGGGGCGACAGGTTGATGCCCGCCGCCGAATCAAAAAAGGTCACGCCGTTGACGACGATCTTGCCCTCGTCGGGCGTCTCCACGCCGGCGATGCAGCGCAGCGTACAGCTCTTGCCGCAACCCGAGGCGCCCAGCAGCGCCACGCGCTCCTCGCCGGCCTCAAGCTGTATGTCGAGCATAAACCCGGGATAACGTTTCTTAATATCCAAAACGAGCGACATAGCTTATCGACCCCCCTGCGGCGCCACATCATCGCGCATGAGCTCGGCCAGCGCCTCGCGATCGATACGCAAGGCATCGCCGCCCGCCGGGTCAAGCGAATCGCCCTGTCCGGCGAGATCTTTGGCCCGTTTGCGCTCCGCACGGGAAAGGCCCCGCTCGCGATACTTTTGCGAATGCGCGGTGTACATGTTGATGAACAGGATGACCAGAAAGCTAAACACGATCACGACGGCGACCCAAAAGAAGGCCACCGACGTGTTGCCGCCCATCCATTCAAAGTAGATGGCGATGGGAATGGTCTGCGTAATACCGGCGTAGTTGCCCGCAAAGAACAGGGTGCAGCCAAACTCGCCCATCGCGCGGGCAAAGGCGAGCACCGTGCCGGCGGCGATGGAGGGCCAGCCAAGCGGCATCATGAGCTTGGTAAAGATGCGACGCTCGGACCAGCCCAGTGTGCGCGCCGCATCGAGCATCTGCGTGTCGAGACTCTCGAAGGCACCGAGTGCCGTACGGTAGACCAGGGGAAACGACACCACCACGGCAGATATCACCGCTGCGGGCCACGTAAAGACGATCGAGATGCCGTGCGCGATGAGCCACTGGCCCACCCCGGTCGAGCGGCCAAACAGCATGAGGAGCAGAAAGCCGCAGACCGTGGGCGGCAGCACCATAGGAATCGTAAAGACCGAGTCGAGCAGACCCTTGATGCGACTCGAGGTACCCATGGTCTTCCACGCGGCAAACAGGCCCAGCGCAAAGGAGATCAGCAGGGCAAGGCCGCTCGTTTTTATGGACACCCAAAACGGGCGATAGTCGATGTCGCCCAAAAAGGAGGTCAGAGAGGTCAAGGGGCCCTGCTCATCCCGCAACACGACAGACGATGCCTCTACCATTTGAGCGCTATCAAGCCAACGCGCGCCGCCCTTGGCATCACCCGAGGCTGATGCAATCACCACATAGCGGTCCCCATCCGCACCGCGCTCGTCAAAGCTATAGGTATACCCGCCGGCCTCAAACGTTGTTTCCGCCGTGACATACCAAGGAAGATCCACGTCCCCTAGCTGCGCACCTCCCATGCAGTTTGCGCTGTCGAGCTCACTGACGAGGGCCTTGAGACCCGATACGCACTCGTTGTCCTGCGGATCCAATCCATACTTCTCGACCGCCTTGGGCGATATCCACACCACAACGCGATCGGCAGCAGGCGCCACCACAAGGTCCACGTCCTCGTCAACGGGAAACCGGTAGCCCTCAGGCTGGCCCTCCATGGCACGAGCGGTCCCCCTGGCCAACCGCTCAAAACCCTCGATCCCATAGGAAAGCCCATGAGCGGTCGCAGCAACCTGGGCCTCGTCCTCAGCGTCCCCAGCAAACGCAAATCCCGGCACCCAGCAAAGCGCGAAGGTCAAAGCACAGGCGACAAGCATGCGGAATCTATTAAGCACGAAAAGCTCCAAGCGAATACAAGGACGGGGTGAAACACAAAACGATGGAATTATCGCGCCAAGCCGCACTACTCGGAAAGCTCAAAGCCGTACTTGGCCCAAATCTTCTGGGCCTTCTTGTTGGTCAGGCAAAAGTCGATAAACGCCTTGGCCTCGTCGGCGTGCTCGGAGCCATCGGCGACAGCACCCGGGTACACGATGGGCTTGTGCGAATCCTCGGGGCACACGAAGGCCTCCTCGATGCCGTCATAGCGGAAGATGTCGGAGCTGTAGACAAAGCCAGCCACGCAGTCGCCTGTGGACACATAGGCGGCGGCGGTACCAACTTTGTCGGCCAGTGCGACCTTGTCGGCGATCTCGGGAGCATACTCGCCGTCGTCGCCCTCGGTGCCGGTGTAGAGGCCCACGGAGGCCAGGGCCTGGTTGGCGTACTTGCCGGCGGGGACGGTCTTGGCGTCGCCAATGGCGATCTTGCCGTCCAGGTTCGCGACGTCAGCGATGGCCTCGACCTTGGTGTCGGAGGCCTCGGCGCGAATGATCACGAGGTCGTTGACGAACATATCCTCGCGGGTATCGGTATCGACGAGCTCAGCGGTCTCGGCATCATCCATGGTGCCCTTGGAAGCGGTAATGAGCACGTCAACCGCAGCACCGGCGCGCATCTGCTCGACAAGGTCGCCGGACGCTTTGAACTGCGTGTCGGCAAACGTGGTACCGGTCTGCTCGGTGTAGAGCTCCTGAACCTCGGGGAGCGCCTTCTCGAGCGAGTTGGCGGCAAAGACCTGCAGCTCGGCAGTCTTCTTCTTAGAGGAAGACTTGGCGGAGCCGGCATCGGAACCAGCGGGCTCGGACGTCTTGTTGCCCGAGCAGCCAGCAAGGCCGGCGGCAGCGGCAGCAGAAAGCGAGACAAAACCGCGGCGTGAAACCATATCGAACATATTCAACCCTTTCGGACCTTGTGCCCGGGTACCCCACCGCGAGCTTTATTCTGTTACTAGATTATACTTCCGCGCGAATAGAGATAGTGAGAAATTATTCTCGTTAGAGAATATAGTTTCGAGTTGCCGTGCACCTCGCGTCGCTTCGGCGGAAAACAAAGGCGGAGCAGCCGTTCAGGTCGCCCCGCCGCAGGTAAACCGCTTAGTTGGTATGTCCGCCGCCCGCTGTCATCTGAGCCGCATGCTCCAGCTGGTCTGCTATGGCCTCCCAGCTTTCGCGGGCGGCCTTCGTAGAACCGGGAAAGTTTACGACAAGCGTATGACCTCGTTGCATGCAAATAGCGCGCGAGAGCATAGCGCGGCGCGTCTTGGTCATGGAGTACGCACGGATTGCCTCTGCAATACCCGGCACATCGCGGTCGCAGACGGCACGCGTCGCCTCGGGCGTCACATCGCGCATCGAAAGTCCCGTGCCGCCGCAGGTGAGCACGACATTGGCGTGGCACTCATCGGCGGCTTCCACAATGGCATCACCGATCTCGCTGACGTCGTCGCGCACGACCACATGTGAGGCGACCGTCCAGCCCTGCGCCTCGATAAGTTCCTCGAGCGCAGCACCCGCCTCGTCCTGGGCAAGATCGCGCGTATCCGAGCACGTCACGATCGAAATCTTCAACTCCATAGTCTTCCTCCTACAACACCGTGCCCTCGGGCAGGTCGACGCGAACAACGTCCACGACGTCGCCCGCCTTGAGCTCGCACGGCCCTTCGTCAATACGCAGCAGGCAGTTGGCCCGCTGCATCGTGCCGAGCAGCGCCGAATTCTGCGTCTTGGCCTCGGTCACCAACAGCTCACCGGTCTCGGGGTCGCGCGAAACCGTGGCGCGATCAAAGAAGCGTCGGTCCTGGCGCTTCTTCACGCCGTGCGTCAATATCGCCTGTTGCACGGGACGCGCACCCTCGGCAAAGCCGCGCATCTTGCGAATCGCCGGACGGGCGAGCATCTCAAAGCCCACATACGCCGCGGCCGGATTGCCTGAAAGCCCAAGGTAGGGCTTGCCCCCGAGCAAGCCAAACGTGATGGCCTTGCCGGGGCGCATCGAGATGCGATCGAACAGCACCTCGCCCTCGCGCCGGACGAGCGCCGTCACGTAGTCGTAATCGCCCGCCGAGGCACCACCGCTCGTAATGACAAAATCGCACTCCTGCACGGCGCGATGCACCAGCTCGGCAATCGCCTGCTCATCATCGGGCGCAATGCCGTAGAAAACAGGCTCGGCTCCTGCATCGAGTGCTTCGGCCATCAACGCCGACGAGTTGGAGTCGCGAATCTGCCCGCGCGCCGGCACGTTACTCGGTGCGACCAGCTCCGTGCCCAGCGAGATGATGCCCACACGCGGGGCGGCGTGCACCTTCACGCGCGCGTATCCGGCGCTTGCCAGCAGACCCGCGCCCGCCGGAGCCACGACCTCGCCGGCGTGCATCACAACATCGCCGGCATGGGCCTCCTCGGCGGCAGAGCGAACGTTCTCCCCTACCTTGGCAGGCGCCGAGAAACGAACGTGCGAGTCCTCGTTGCCGTCGCCATCGAGCACGTCGACGATCTCGTATTTCACTACGGCATCGGCACCTTCGGGTACCGGCGCGCCCGTCATGATGCGGACCGTCTCGCCCACTCCGATTGTGCCCTCAAACACATGGCCCGCGGCCTCATGTCCGATAACATCGAGCGTCACCGGTGCCTCGCCAGATGCCTGCGCCAAGTCCGCCGACCGCACGGCATATCCGTCCATAGCGCTGTTGGCAAACGGCGAGATGTCGATATCAGCCACCGCGTCCTCGGCCAAGGGAAAACCAGCCGCCTGCCACACGGGAATCTCGACCAGATCGGTCGGAGCAACGTGCGACAGAACAATCGACTGCGCGTCCTCCAGCGGAATGAGTTTCTCTGCCATATGCACCTCTTAATGCCACGGCGCACAACAGGGGCGCCGATTCTTTATGCTTGTCTCAGTATAATCCCCCGACGCACGACCGCGACTCGGCCTGCACCAGCAAATACACCTGTCGGTTGCAGGCCGCGAAACAGAATGGAAACCAACCCACCGGCTCGTCGCGTTTACCGCGTTTTATAATGCTTGCGTTGCAACCTAAAAGAGGAACGTATGGCTCATAACGACAAACCCGAAAGCGCAAACGAAGCGCAGGATCATTCCCAGCCGCTCGACGAAGGCGGTTTTTTCTCCCTGAACGACGTCATCACGGCAGGCAGGCATCAGCTCACCCGCTCCGAGCACCTCTTGGCTGCCGACACGCGCCGCAACGCCCGCAACCTACTCGCGAGCGCTAAGTTGCTCGCACTCGTCGTCATCGTCTCGCTCGCCATGGGCGTTGCCGCCTGGGCGTTTTTGGCCTCGCTGAATATCGCGACCGACTATCGCGAGCACCATGCGTGGATTTACGCGCTGCTTCCCGTTGTGGGCATGGCCACCGCGTGGGTCTACAAGAACCACGGTCTCGCCGCCAAGCGTGGCAACAACCTGGTCATCGACTCCGCCCTGGGCACACGCCTCATCCATATGCGCATGGCCGTCCTCACCTTCGTCTGCTCCACACTCACGCACCTAACGGGCGGATCGGCCGGTCGCGAGGGAGCCGCGGTGCAGATTGGCGGCACCATCGCCAGCAACATCTCGAGCCTCGCCCACCTCAAAAAGCATGACCACCACGACCTCATGCTCGCCGGCATCTCGTCGGCCTTTGGCGCCGTATTCGGTTCGCCCCTTGCCGGAGCATTCTTTGGCATGGAGATGTGTTTTATCGGCAAGATCGACTACACCGCGGGCATCTACTGCCTGGTCGCCTCGTTTACCGGCTACTTTACATCACTCGCCCTGGGTACCGAGTACGAGGCGAATGCCATCGCCAGCGTTCCCGGCATGACGCCGCGGACGGTTGCCATCGTTGTTATCAGCGCCATCATCTTCGGTCTGACGGCACGCCTCTTTGCCTGGTCGGTTCGAACCGTCAAGAGCCTGTACGGTCGCATTATCACCAATTACCTCGTTCGCGCACTCGTGGGCGCGCTCGTGGTGCTCGCGGCCTACGCGATGCTCGACGCCTGGAAGTATGCCGGCCTTGCCACCTGGCTCTCGGGCGCCGGGTTCGCCGGCAACACCACCCTGGCGGACGCAGCCATCAAGTTGGTCGTCACAGCGCTGACCCTGGGCGCCGGCTTCCAAGGCGGCGAGGTCACGCCCCTGTTTGGCATCGGTGCGGCGCTCGGCGGCTGGATCGGTTGCCTCGTCGGAATCGACCCCAGCTTTCTGGCGGCGCTGGGCATGCTCGGCGTGTTCTGTGCCGGCCTCAACGTGCCCATCACCACCTGCATGATGGCCATCGACCTGTTCCACGGCACGGCCGCCGGGTTCTTTGTCATCGTGGCCTTTATCAGCTACCTAACCGGCGGGCACCGCGGCGTGTACCCCGCCCAGCGCATCATCTCACCCAAGCGCCGTTCGCTTATTGTGGATGAGGGCGGTACGGTAGCGGATGCTATCGAGCGCCACAACGACCTGATAGAGTAGACGTAAGTATTCGCCGTGCAGCCACAATCGGGGGCAATTCGACCTGAGCGCGACCGCACCGTCACGTCATACGCCGGGAGTCGCCACATGCACGCAACTGATTTTGGTCGCACGCTCATCATCGCCAACCCAGCCGCCCAGTCGGGTGCGGCGCATGAAGTTGCCGAGCGCCTGCAGCGCTTTTTGGACATGACTGCACGCGCATCCCAGTTTGACCTGGTGCTGACCGAGCGCATGGGGCACGCCAAGGAGCTGGCCGCCCAGGCTCAGGGCTATCGCACCGTTATCGCCCTTGGCGGCGACGGCGTGATCCACGAGGTCGTCAATGGACTCATGACGCAGGATGAATCGGGCCGTCCTGCCCTTGCCGTCCTACCCGTTGGCTCCGGCAACGATTTTGCCCAGACGCTCGGTATCGAAGATTTCTCCGGTAAGGATTTTGGCGCGCTGCTCACCTGTGAGCTGCAGCGTCAAGACATCGGGCGTATTCGCTCATGGAACCCAGCAAGCGGTAGCGGCGAGGCTACCGTTGAGTACTACGACCAGACGCTTTCGGTTGGCATCGATGCCGCCATCGGCCTTGGCACCACCGAGCTGCGCAAAAAGACCGGCTTGACGGGCGCGCCGCTCTACACCCTCTCGGGACTTGAGCAGTTTGGCCTACGCTATCGCAACTACCCCATGACAGTCAGCTTTGACGGGGCGCCCGCCGAGCGCGTGAGGGCAATCATCATGGCGATTCAGCTGGGTCCTACCTATGGCTCGGGCTATCGCATCTGTCCCGACGCTGACCCCTGTGACGGTATATTCGACGTCTGCTACGCCTGCGGCCCCGTTCCGCGTGCGGTCGCGCTTCCCATGTTCCTTTCGGCCAAAGATGGCCACCACACCAAGCTGCCACCGGTTCGCATGCGCCGCTGTCGCCATGCCGAGCTTACCTTTGAGGAGCCCGACTACCCCATCCAGGCCGACGGGGAGCCCGTTGTCGCCTCGCACATCGAGGTCGACGTCCTCGGCGGCGCCCTCAACGTCTGGCGCCCCACCTACTAGCCACCCCTATTTCACCGCAACTTATGAAGAGATCATTCGTCGCTGCCCGGCTTGCGACGGTTGGCCTTTTTAATGGCGTTGAAGTGTTTGTCGTTGAGCCTGCGCTGGCGCGATCGCTGTGGCACTTTAGTCTTGACGCGGCGGCGCGGCGGACGGCCACGACGCTCAAGCTCAGCGCGCAGTTTACGCAGACAGCAGCTACGGTTCTGGAACTGACTGCGGCTCTCGCGCGCCGTCACGGTAATCCCCGAAGGGATATGTTTCATGCGCACCGCCGAGTCCGTCGTGTTCACGCCCTGTCCGCCCGGACCCGTCGCGCGAAATACCTGCACCTCGCAATCGCGCGCCAACTCCTCGACCGACATCTCGGCATAGCGCGCATACTCGCGCCATCCCATCTTGTTCTCATCCATATCAGCACCTCCCCTCATACAAAAAATGTGACAAAGGGACAGTCCCTTTGTCACATCGCATACCAATCGCTTGTGTTGCGCACTTAGGCGAAGGTGATCTTGCCGTTCTCGCAGTCCATATCGGCGATACGGGCCAGGCTCTCAACGCGGAAGCCGCGCTTACGGAGCTTATCGCCGCCGCCCTGGAAGCCCTTCTCAACGGCGATGCCAATGCCGGCAACTTCGGCGCCCGCAGCCTCGCAGATCTTAATAAGGCCCTCGAGCGCGCAGCCGTTGGCCAGGAAGTCGTCGATAATCAGGACCTTATCGCCCTCGGACAGAAAGCGCTTGCCGACGATGACCGGGTACTCCTTCTGCTTGGTAAAGGAATAGATGGTCGTGGCATACTGCTCGCCGTCAAGGTTGATGGACTGGGCCTTCTTGGCAAAGACCACCGGCACGCCGCCAAAATGCTGAGCTGCGATGCAGGCCATACCAATACCCGAAGCCTCGATCGTCAGGATCTTGTTGATCTCGACGCCCTCGAACAGACGGGCCCATTCGGCGCCCATGTGGTCGAACAGCTCAACGTCGCACTGGTGGTTGAGGAAGGCATCAACCTTAAGGACGTTACCGGCCTTTACGATGCCGTCATGGCGAATACGATCCTCAAGCTCCTGCATGGCGCAACCCCTTCTCGCGGCAACGATACCGCGCGATTAATAAACGTTGTTCGATAGTCTACCACGGACCGACCCCCGCCC
>UQJA01000082.1 GCA_900541285.1 uncultured Collinsella sp. | reverse complement strand
GAGGCAGCCGGCGCTGTGCCGTACGCCCACTGCCATACGAATACTTAAGCTTGAGCGTTACCGTGGCACCCGTCAGCCCCTGACGGCGCAGACGGCGTCCCACTGACTCTCCCAACAGCGCAATCGCCGCCTCAATATCCCCACGCTCAGTCAAATCTTTAGCAAAGGTGCGTTCATTGCTGACCGACTTGACCTCGCGCTCCTCATCGAGACTCGTGACTTCGGAGATTTCGAGTCCCAGCGCACGCTGGCGCATGCGCTCGCCGTTGACGCCAAAAATAGAGGCCAAGGTGGATTCCGGTGCACGTGATAGCTCGCCGAGGGTGTAGATGCGCATGCGGCGCAGTCGCTCCTCGGCCGAGCGACCGATGCCGCTCATGGCAGATACCGGCAGCGCGGCCAAAAAGCGCTGCTCGGTTCCGGGGCGCACGATGGTCAGCCCAAACGGCTTATCCCGCTCGCTTGCGATCTTTGCGACCGTCTTGTTGCAGCCCACGCCGATGGAGCACGTCACTCCCAGCGCTGCCACGCGGTCGCTTATACGCCGCGCAACTAGCAGCGGGTCTTCGGGCGCAAAGCGGCCCGGTGTGATATCGATAAAGGCTTCGTCGATGGATACGCGCTCCACGCGCGGCGTTTCCTCGGCAAGAATCGCCATGACCTGCGCGCTGACCTCACGATAGCGATCAAAATGCCCATGCGTCCAAATGGCCTGCGGGCACAGGCGCCGTGCCTCGGCCGAGGGCATGGCAGAGTGCACGCCAAAGCGACGTGCCTCATACGAACACGTGGACACGACGCCACGCGAATCGGCGTCTCCGCCCACGATGAGCGGCTTTCCGCGCCATTCGGGATGATCGAGCATCTCCACGCTCGCAAAAAACGCATCGAGGTCCATCAGGCCCACCGCCGGACCCGTCCAGGGAGGCGGCGTGACGCCCGTGGCATCCTCATAACCGTATGTATGTTCGCGTCTTTCCATGTCATGAGTATACCGCGCAGCTCATGTGGGGTGCGTGTATGTGCTTGCAAATCCCGAATTCTTGTCTAAGATATGGATTTGCCCTCGACTACACCGAAGAAGTTGGTCTCACGGACTTCACCTGCCCGCGTCGATGGCGTATTATGTTCAACTGTTTGTTTGTAGTTGCAGCCTAAAGCTGCTTGGTTGGAGGAGTTTCCTTTGGCAGTCAAGATTCGCCTTGCTCGTCACGGCGCTAAGAAGCGTCCGTACTACCGTGTCGTCGTCGCCGATTCCCGCGCCCCGCGTGACGGTCGTATCATCGAGGAGGTTGGCCGCTACAACCCGATGACCGCCCCCAAGACCATCAACCTCGACCTCGAGAAGATCGCCGACTGGCAGTCCAAGGGCGCTCAGCTTACCGACGCCGTCGCCGCTCTGGTCAAGGCCGCCAATGAGGGCGAGAAGACCGAGACCGTCGTCAAGAAGTCCAAGAAGCAGCTCGCCAAAGAGGCCGAGGCCGCTAAGGCTGCCGCTGAGGCCGCTGAGGGCGCCGAGGAGTAAATCGTGCCTGAGGTTGACGCTGCACAGCTCGAGGGTGAGGCAATGCTCTCAGATCGCATCGCTGATCTCGTCGAATATCTCGTTGTTCAGATCGTCGACGACCCGGATTCCGTGAGCCTTGAGGTCATCGATGGTGACGACGCCTCTACGATTGAGGTTTCGGTCGCCGAGGATGACGTCGCTAAGGTCATCGGCCGTCGTGGCCGTACCATCAAGGCCATTCGCACGCTCGCCCGTGCACTGGCCGCTCGCCTCGACACTGCTGTCGAGGTAGAGGTTCTGGGCTAGGACCTTGAGGTCCCAGTACAAAAACATCGCCCGTGTGGTCAAGCCGCACGGAAGGAAGGGGGAGGTCCTCGCGCAGCCGCTGCGGGGGCTTCCTTCTGTATTAGAGCCGGGTATGCGCGTCGCCCTGACGCCGCCGGCGCTCAAGCGCGACCGCTTTTGCACGGTCGTGTCCGTCACCGATACGGGCGATGGCGATCTGGTCTCGTTTGAGGGCATTGACGACTTGACGGCCGCCGAGGGCATCACGGGATGCTACGTGCTGGCAAATCGTGACGACTTTGAGCTCGATTCGCTCGACGCTGCCTATACCGACCTGATGGGTCGCGAGGTGGTCGACGAGCGCTTCGGTCCGCTCGGCACGATCGTCGAGATCATGTCGACGCCCGCTAACGATGTTTGGGTTGTCGAGGGCGATCGGTACGGCGAGGTACTGATTCCCGTGATCGAGCAGGTTGTGCTCGATCTTCCCGACACAGGAACAATTTCCGTCCATGTTATGGACGGCCTGATCGATATGGACAAGTAGGGAGGACAACATGCTGATTGAGACCCTTTCGGTCTTTCCCGAGATGTTTGAGCCCGTCATGTCCACATCGATCTTGGGCCGCGCCCGCAAGGCCGGCCTTTTTGGTTTTAAGGCGTATAACCTGCGCGACTGGACGCACGACCGCCATCGTACCGTCGATGACGAGCCGTACGGCGGCGGGCAGGGCATGCTCATGAAGGTCGAGCCTATCGCAGAGGCCATCGAGGCCATTAGCGCAGAGGGTCCCAAGCCCACGGTTGTGTTCTTCACCCCCTGTGGCGAGCCTTTTACGCAGCATGTGGCCGAGCGCCTGCTCAAAAGTGAGCGCCTGCTGTTTGTGTGCAGCCGTTACGAGGGCGTCGACGAGCGCGCGTATGCGTATGCCGATGAGCGTCTGTCGATTGGCGACTATGTGCTTACGGGCGGCGAGCTGCCCGCCATGGTCGTTGCCGATGCCGTCGTACGCCTCATTCCCGGCGCCCTTGGTGACGAGATGAGCAACGTCGACGAGTCGTTCTCGACCGCCGAGGACGGAGGCCTGCTCGAGTACGCGCAGTACACCCGTCCCGCCGAGTTCAACGGCGAGGGCGTGCCTCCGGTGCTCGTGAGTGGCGATCACGCCAAGGTCGATGCCTGGCGTCGCAAGAATGCCATCGAGCGCACCTGCCGCTGGCGTCCCGACCTGATCGAGGCTGCGCGGCTCACGCCCGAGGAGCGCGCTTACGCGCAGGAGATCCTTGACACTTCGTATTCGCAGAGCGAGGAGTGAGTATGGTTCCTACGCAACATTCCGCGTTGAGGGGCGTTTTTGAGTGGATCGCGGTCATCGCGATCGCGCTGGTCGCCACCTTCCTGATTCGCTCGTTTGTGGTCGAGCCCTTTGTGGTGCCCACCGGCTCCATGGAGTCCACGATCGAGATTGGCGACCAGATCTTGGCACAAAAGGTGAGCCTCGAGCTCGGTCAGCCCGTCAAGCAGGGCGATATCGTGGTGTTTCACAACCCCGATGGCACCTCCGAGCATGATGTTCTTGTCAAGCGCGTTATTGCCACGGCCGGCCAGACGGTCGACCTGCAGGATGGCAAGGTGGTCGTTGACGGCCAAGCGCTCGACGAGGACTATACGACGGGCATGAGCTGGCCACTTTCGGTCCAAGCGCCCGGCGCTCAGGTAAGCTATCCCTACACCGTTCCCGACGGGTGCGTGTGGGTGATGGGCGACAACCGCGAAAACTCTGCCGACTCACGCTACTTTGGTCCCGTCGATCGCTCTGATTTGATCGCTGTGGCGCTTGTGCGCTACTGGCCGCTCAACCGCATCGGCGCTATCGACTAAAAACCGCTATAGTACAGTACCTAACCGTGTAATCGTTTCGACGAGGGGATATTAGAGGCATGAACGCTTCATCGCTTTCCTTCCAAGACATCATCCTGCGCCTCCAGCAGTACTGGGGCGAGCAGGGCTGCGTCATTATGCAGCCCTATGACTCCGAGGTCGGTGCCGGTACCTTCCATACCGCGACCACGCTGCGCTCGCTCGGTCCCGCCGAGTGGCGCACCTGCTATGCGCAGCCTTGCCGCCGTCCCGCCGACGGCCGCTACGGCGAGAACCCCAACCGCATGCAGCACTACTATCAGTTCCAGGTGCTCATCAAGCCCTCGCCGGTCAACGCCCAGGAGCTCTACCTGGGTTCGCTGGCCGCCATTGGCCTGGATCCCAACGACCATGACGTCCGTTTTGTCGAGGACGACTGGGAGAGCCCGACACTCGGTGCCTGGGGCCTTGGCTGGGAGGTCTGGCTCAACGGCATGGAGGTTACGCAGTTCACGTACTTCCAGCAGGTGGGCGGCATCGAGGTCGACCCCGTGCCCGTCGAGATCACCTATGGCCTGGAGCGTATCGCCATGTACGCCCAGGGTGTCAACTCCGTTTACGACCTGGTGTGGAGCTACCTGCCCGATGGCACGCCCATGACCTATGGCGACGTGTTCCTCGAGAACGAGCGCGAGTTCAGTGCCTATAACTTTGAGGTCGCCAACGTGGAGATGATGCGTCAGAAGTTTGACGACTACGAGGCCGAGTGCCACTCCTGCCTTGAGCGCAAGCTTCCGCTGCCTGCATACGACTGCGTCATGAAGTGCAGCCATGCCTTCAACCTGCTCGATGCCCGCGGTGCGCTGTCCGCGGTCGAGCGTGCCAACTACATCCTGCGCGTCCGCGCCGTCGCCAAGGCGTGCTGCGAGGCCTATATGGCCGAGATCGCCGGAGTCAACGAGAATGCCGACCAGGAAGGCGAGGTGGCGTAAGCCATGGCAGACGCTAAGGATTTCCTGTTTGAGATCGGTACGGAGGAAATGCCCTCTGCACCGCTGAATAATGCCGTCAAGCAGCTTGGCACCATGATCGCCAAGGGTCTCGACGAGGCCGGTCTGGCCCACGGCGAGGTCCGCGTGATCTCGAGCCCGCGTCGTCTGGCTGCACTCGTTGCCGACGTCGCCACCGCGACCGATGAGGTTCACGAGGTCAAGCGTGGCCCCGCGGCCAACATTGCCTTCGACGCTGACGGTAACGCCACCAAGGCCGCCCAGGGCTTCGCCCGCAAGTGCGGTGTGGCTGCCGAGGACCTGGTCCGTCGCGAGGACACTGACGGTCGTGAGTATGTGTTCGCCGAGAAGAATATTCCCTCCGCACCGGCTACGCCGATTCTGACCGCTCTGTGCGAGAAGACCATCGCCGGCCTGCAGTGGCCCAACTACCGCAGCCAGCGCTGGGGTCACGAGCATGCGACCTTTGTTCGTCCGGTCCGTTGGATTTGCTGCCTTTTGGGCGAGGACGTTGTGCCCGTGTCGTTTGCCGACGTGACGAGCGGCAACACCACGCGCGGTCATCGTGTACTTGGCCCTGGCGACCATGTGGTTGCCAGCCCCGCTGTTTATGAGCAGGTGCTCGAGGACGCCGGCGTGCTTTCTGCCGAGCGCCGTCGCGAGGCCATCCTCGCCGGTATCGCCGAGGTCGAGGCTGCCCGTCCCGGCTGCCATGTCGATACGCCCAAGAAAGTCTTTGAGGAGGTCATTAACCTCTGCGAGTGGCCGACGGTGCTCGTCGGTACCTTCGATGAGGAGTTCCTTAAGGTCCCGCACGAGATCATCTGCGAGTCCATGCTCACCAACCAGCGCTACTTCCCGATCTATGACGGCGAGGGCAAGCTCACGCGTGAGTTCGTGGTCGTCTCCAACAGCAAGCCCGAGAACGCCGAGCGCGTGATCGACGGCAACGAGCGCGTCGTGCGCGCCCGTCTGGACGACGCAAAGTTCTTCTACGAGGAGGACCTGAAGATCTCCCTCGACGAGTTCCGTGAGCGTCTGGCCAAGGTTGCCTTCCAGGAGAAGCTCGGTAGCGTGCTCGCCAAGTCCGAGCGCATCGAGCAGCTCGCGCTCGCTATTGCCCGCGAGGCTCATCTGGGCGCCCATCTTGCCGCCGACGCTGCTCGCGCCGCGCACCTGTGCAAGGCCGACCTGGTGTCTAACGCCGTCGTCGAGTTCACGAGCCAGCAGGGCGTGATGGGCGGTTATTACGCGACCGCGATGGGGGAGAACGACGAGGTCGCTCATGCTATTCGCGATCACTATCGTCCTCGCTTTGCCGGTGACGAGCTGCCCGAGGGCACCGCTGGCTGCATCGTGGCCTGTGCCGACAAGCTCGATACCATCGCCGGTATCTTTGCCATCGGCGAGCCCCCGACCGGCTCTTCGGACCCCTACGCGCTGCGTCGTGCCGCTATCGGCATCATCAACATCCTGCGCGACCGCCTGCCGATCGACCCCACGTCGCTCATCGACTTCGCCCTCGAGCTCTACAGTGAGCAAGGCATTGAGTTCGACGCCGCCGAGGTCGCCCAGCAGGTCCGTGACTTCTTCCACGGCCGCCTGGTGAGCATGGCCCGCGACGAGAAGATTCCTGCCGATACCGTCGCCGCCGTCTCCGCGGTGCACATCATCGCCCCGTCTGTCTTCTTCGCCCGCTGCGCCGCACTCGACGAGGCTCGCAAGAACGACGCCGAGACCTTCGACAACCTGGCTACCGCCTATGCCCGCGCCGCGCACATCTCCAAGCCCGAGCTGGGTGCGGAGTACGACCGCGCCCTGATGGGCGAGGTCGAGCTTGCGCTTGCCGACGCCTCCGAGGCCGCTCAGACCGCCGTCGATGCTGCTCTCGCTGCCGAGGATTACCCTGCCGCATTTGCCGCCCTCGCCGCCCTGCGTGCCCCCATCGACCGCTTCTTCGATGAGGTTATGGTCATGGACAAGGACGAGCAGCTTCGCGATAATCGCCTTAAGCTGCTCAACCGCTTCGAGGCCGTTTTCTCCGGCATCGCCAACATCGGTGAGCTTGCCCGCAAAAAGTAAGCTAGCCTGCGCATAAGCGCAAAAGGAGCCCCGCATGGATTGCCCGGTCACCGCTCGTCCCACCGTTATCGTTATCTCCGACTCGCTCGGTGATACCGCTTGTGAGGTGGTGCTTGCGGCGTCCGGGCAATTTGATGAAGGGGCTTTTCACGTTTTGCGCCTGCCCAAGGTGACCTCCGTGGAGCAGGTCAAGTCATTTGTGGGGCCGCGCGTCGATGCCGACCATCGCGATATCGCCGTGTTCCACACCATTGTCGACCCGGCCCTTCGTGCTCGTGTGCTCGACTACTTGGGCATGCTGCACATTCGCTCGGTCGACCTGATCGGTCCGACGCTCGCCGTGCTGTCGTCGCTCATCGGTGTGCCGCCCAAGGGCGTTGCGGGCGTGATTCACAGGACCGATGACCGCTATTTCCATCGTATCGAGGCCATGGAGTATTTCGTTGAGCACGATGACGGGCGCGGCTGCGACGATCTGTCGGGTGCCGATATCGTGCTGCTGGGCGTATCGCGCACGTCCAAGACGCCTCTGTCGATGTATCTGGCCTATCAAGGTTACAAGGTTGCCAATGTTCCGTTGGCCCATGGCATGGAGCCGCCGAAGTCGATTTACGAGGTTGACCCGATGCGCCTGTTCGGCCTGATTTCGACCGTCGACGTTATTTCCGAGATTCGCGATAGCCGCTTGGGCGATGACTACGCCCGTGCCGTTGCCGGCTCCTATGCCGAGCCCGAGAGTGTGCGCAGCGAGCTCGAGGAAGCTCGTGCCCTCATGAAGCGCCTGGGCTGCTTTGTGGTGCGTACCGACGGCAAGGCCATCGAGGAGAGCGCTGCCGAGATCATCAGCCACTTGGAGGAAATCCAAGAAGCCCGCGCCTGCCGTGCCGCCCGTCGAGCCCAACAAAGCTAGCTTATTGGGGTATCCAATAATGCCCCGTCTAAAATAACTAACTAAAAATAATACACGATAATGGTAAAGCGATTTAGCAAGAAACTTGCATCTGACCTGCAATTTCCTTGCATTGGTATCTTCATAAGATAACCACCTTTACCTACCGTTTACCGCTATTTTTACCACGTTTACCAAACCCCGCGCCCTCTACGCAAGCCCGCTCAATGCCCGCCGTATAGTTCCCTCACGGCCCGCATCCGGCGGGTCGATTCGTTACCACGGTCGTGCGCGTAAGCGCATGGAAGGGGAAGTATCGTGAGCGATTGCAAGAGGGTTTACCGTTTTGGAACCGACGCCCAGGGCACCTGTGTCACTGAGGGCGACAAGTCCATGAACTTCGTGCTTGGCGGCAAGGGCGCAAACCTTGCCGAGATGACAGGGCTGGGGCTGCCTGTGCCTCAGGGCTTTACTGTTACTACTGAAGCCTGCACCAAATACTATGAGGACGGCCGTCAGATCAATGACGATATCAAGGCCGAGATCATGTCCTACGTGGACAAGCTGGAGGAGATCACCGGCAAGAAGTTCGGCGACAACACCAACCCCCTGCTGGTGTCTGTCCGTTCCGGTGCTCGTCAGTCCATGCCCGGCATGATGGACACCATTCTGAACCTGGGCCTGAACGACGAGGCTGTTGAGGGTCTGGCTAAAAAGACCGGCAACGCTCGCTTTGCTTACGACTGCTACCGCCGTTTCGTCCAGATGTTCGCCGACGTCGTCATGATGGTCCCGAAGAGCCTGTTCGAGGTCGAGATCGACAAGATGAAGGAAGCCAAGGGCGTCAAGAACGACGTGGACCTGACTGCTGATGACCTGAAGGAACTGGTCGGCACCTTCAAGAAGATCTACGAGGAGAACGAAGGCCGTCCCTTCCCGCAGGATCCCCGTGATCAGCTGATCGAGGCTGTCAAGGCCGTCTTCCGCAGCTGGGACAACCCCCGCGCAAATGTCTATCGTAAGATGAACGAGATCCCCTACGAGTGGGGCACCGCAGTCAACGTTCAGCAGATGGCATTCGGCAACTCTGGCGACCGCTCCGGCACCGGCGTTGCATTCACCCGTGACCCCGCCACCGGCGCTAAGAAGCTGATGGGCGAGTACCTGATCAATGCACAGGGCGAGGACGTTGTGGCCGGCGTGCGCACTCCTTCTCCCATCAGCCACCTGAAGGATCAGATGCCTGAGGTGTACGATCAGTTCGTTGAGATCGCAACCCGTCTGGAGAACTACTTCCGCGATATGCAGGATATGGAGTTCACCATCGAGGACGGCCATCTGTACATGCTGCAGACCCGTAACGGCAAGCGTACCGCTCAGGCTGCTCTGCAGATCGCATGTGACCTGGTGGACGAGGGCATGATCACCGAGCAGGAGGCTGTCCTGCGCGTGGAGCCCAAGCAGCTGGATACCCTGCTGCATCCCCAGTTCGACGCAGCTGCCCTGAAGGCTGCTGAGGTCGTCGGCAAGGGCCTGGCAGCTTCTCCCGGTTCTGCCTGCGGCCAGATCGTCTTTACTGCTGAAGAGGCAGAGGAGATGGTCAAGTCCGGCAAGATGAAGAAGGTCGTTCTGGTCCGTCTGGAGACCTCTCCCGAGGACATCGTCGGTATGCAGGTGTCTCAGGGCATCCTGACCGTCCGCGGCGGCATGACCAGCCACGCAG
>UQJA01000081.1 GCA_900541285.1 uncultured Collinsella sp. | reverse complement strand
AGTTAAGCCCATACGGACAGGCGGGTCAGCTGCCGAGCGTGGCGCAAGCCACATTGTGGTGGGCCGTCCCATCACCGGCGCCGACGATCCGGTTGCCGCCTTTGACGCTATTGTCGCTGAGCTGGTCGAAAACGTCGCCTAAAAGATTCCCCTAAGTCACCACTTTTGGGTCTCATTAGCACAAAATAGCCCCTGTGCCTGCGTAAACTTTCCCATCCTTTGTGTGGAATCGCAGGTCAGGGGCTTAACTTTGGGCGCAGTATATTGCACTTTTTGCGGGTATCGTCTAACCTATGGAGCCGCGATTGGGCATTTTGTACGTTCTACGTGCTAAAATGCCAATTATTGAATCAGATATAACCCAACTTTTTGGAGGTACGAATGGCACTCCCTCAGCTTACCGATGAGCAGCGCAAGCAGGCTCTTGAGAAGGCTGCTGCCGCACGTCACGCCCGCGCTGAGCTTCGCGAGCAGATCAAGAAGGGCGAGAAGTCCCTCGAGTCTGTGCTCAACTCCGATGACCCCATCGCTTCCCGCATGAAGGTTTCCACCCTCATCGAGTCTCTTCCTGGTTATGGCAAGGCCAAGGCCGCCAAGATCATGGAGGAGCTCGGTATCTCCGCTACCCGTCGCGTCCAGGGCCTCGGCGTCCGTCAGCGCGAGCAGCTCCTCGAGCAGCTGACCAAATAAGTGGGCGCTCAGGATTCCAAGCTCTTTGTGATTTCTGGACCGTCAGGCGCAGGCAAGGGCACGCTCGTCACTCGTGTGCGCGAGCTCCGCTCGAACCTGGGCCTGACGGTTTCGGCTACCACGCGAGCACCACGCAAAGGTGAGGTCGACGGCGTCAATTACTTTTTCCTGACGCGTGAGGAGTTCGACCGCCGCGTGGCAAACGGTGAGTTTGTTGAGTGGGCCGAGGTCCACGGTAACTGCTACGGCACGTTGGTGAGCGAGGTTCAGTCCAAGCTCGCCTCTGGTTCGTCTCTCATCTTGGAGATCGATGTCCAGGGTGCCCTGCAGGTGAAGGAGCGTTTCCCCGAGGCCGTGCTGATCTTTATCAAGCCGCCTTCGCTTGAGGTACTCCGCGAGCGTCTAGTCGGTCGCGGTACCGAGACGCCCGAGACGATTGAGCTGCGTATGGCAAACGCCGCCGATGAGCTTGCCCTTGCCGACCGCTACGACGACGTCGTGGTAAATGACGATCTCGACCGCGCGACCGATGAGCTCGTTCGCGTTCTCGATATGCATGAAAGGATCTGAGGTCCGTGTCCGTTGTAAAGCCTTGCATTGACGATCTTCTGGAGAAGACCGATCACAACCGCTTCCTGCTCGCTTCGCTTGCCTCCAAGCGCGCCTGCGACATCAATAGCATGCTGCGTGGCCAGCACAACCGCGTGCTTGCCGTCCAGGATGTCGATGACATCACCATCGGGCTTTCCGGTGCCGATACCATCTCGATGGCTATGGACGAGATTGTCGATGGCGACATCTCTTACGACGAGGCCCGTTACGAGAAGGCGCTCGGCCACAAGGTTGCTGAAGCCTAAATGGCAGCTCGCGTCTGTCTGGTCCACTATCACGAGGTTGGACTGAAGGGCAAGAACCGCGCACATTTTGAGCATATCCTCATGGATAACATCAAGGCGGCCTTGGCCGCCTTTTCCGTGAATGCCGTGTCTCGAATTTCCGGTTATATCCTCGTGACCTTTAACGAGCATCAGGCCGATGAGGCGGCGCGTGTCATTCGCACCGTTCCCGGCGTTGCTCGTGTGTCTTTGGCGTATCACACTAACCGCGACCCGCAGGAGTACTGTGCCGCCGCCGTCAAGGCGCTGCGCGAGTTTGGTCCTTTCGATTCGTTTAAGGTGCACGCCAAGCGCTCCAATACTGACTATGAGCTCACCTCGATTGATATCAATCGTCAGGTGGGCGAGGTGCTGTGCGAGGCCTTCCCCGATAAAAAGGTTCAAATGCACGACCCCGATGCCATGGTGCATGTACTTGTGGTTCAGGGTAGCGTTTATGTGTACGCGCGCTCCGAGCGCGGCGTGGGCGGTCTGCCGGTGGGTTCTGCCGGCAAGGTCGTGACGCTGCTGTCGTCGGGTATCGATTCTCCGGTGGCGACTTGGATGCTCGCGCGTCGCGGTGCGGTGTGCGTGCCGGTACATTTCTCCGGTCGTCCGCAGACGCCCGATACGAGCGAGTATTTGGTGCAGGACATCATCCGTGCGCTTGAGCCGGGTGTCCAGATCGGCCGCCTGTACGTTGTGCCGTTTGGCGACTGTCAGCGTGAGATTTCGGTCACCTGTCCCAGCAACCTGCGCGTGATCATGTATCGCCGCATTATGTATTCGGTTGCCGAGCGCATTGCACACATCGAGGGCGCCAAGGCCATCGTTACGGGTGAATCGCTTGGGCAGGTTGCCTCCCAAACGCTTGAGAACATCATGGCCGTCAACGAGGCCGTGAAGATCCCCGTGTTCCGTCCTCTCATCGGTTCGGACAAGCAGGAGATCATCGCGCGCGCCGAGGAGATCGGTACGTTCGATATCTCGACTGAGGCCGCTCCCGACTGCTGCACGCTGTTTATGCCGCGCCGTCCCGAGACGCACGCTAAACTCGATGCCGTGCATGAGGCCTGGGAGCTGTTCGATCACGAGGAGATGATCGAGCGCCTGCTCAAGCAGACCGAGTACATCGACTTCGAGAGCAACACGTATAAGGCCCCTAAGACCTTAAAACGTAAACATTCGGAGCTTGCTTCGCGTGAGATTTACCAAGATCACGAGTAAATTTGTGCATAGACCGACGATGCGCTTGCATCGTCGGTCTTTTGCTATCTGGGCATTTTGCGACTAAGTGCTCATTTGCTGACGTGTGCCTGAATAAATGGACAGATTTGTGCAAGGTTTTGGTTGGTTTTTGGTTTGACCGCTAAAACCGGTTTTGGAGCGTGGCTGTTGCAGGGCTCTTTTCCTGACACGATGTTGTTGGGAGGTTTTGCTATGGCGCAGCGCGAACAACACGAACGGGTCAAACGGATGGACCGCTTGGCGGACAAGCTGCTCGGTCATAAGGCAGTGGTGATGGCGATACTGGTTGTCATTGCGATGGCGAGCGGCTTGGCGATGGCGAACCTTGGCGGCGGTGCCAGCGGCGTGTCTTTTGAGCGGACTGATGGTTCGGGCTCGTTGGTGGAGCCGGGATCCGGCGATGCTTCGAGTGGAAAGACATCCGAAGGCTCTTCGCCTAAGGCGTCTGCTGCGGCAGAGGTCTATGTCGATGTTGATGGCGCCGTTGTGTCGCCCGGCGTATATCGTCTCAAGGACGGCGCGCGGGTGGCTCAGGCGATTGATGCCGCCGGCGGGCTGGCGCCCGAGGCAGACGTTACGGGGCTCAATCGGGCATCTAAGGTCACTGATGGACAAAAAATCCATGTTCCAACGGTAGGGGAGCAGCAGGCGTCCATTGCGGAAGCCGGTGTTGATGGTGGGGTTTCCGCATCATCGGGCGCGGGTGGCGCAACAGGCCTAGTAAACATCAATACGGCAAGCGCAGAAGAGCTGCAGACGCTTTCGGGCATCGGCCCCTCTATGGCCCAGTCGATTATCGATGAGCGGACAAAGAACGGTGCTTTTTCTTCGGTTGACGATCTGATGCGTGTGTCGGGAATCGGCGAGAAGAAGCTTGCCAAAATCAAAGATTGCATCTGCGTATGAGTGCGACCGAGCGCGAGCACGTGATGCCTCCGCGGCCCCTGATGCCGTGGACGATGGCCCTGTGTGCCGGCATGTGCATGAGCTGCGTCTTGGTGCTCAACATGGTCGCTGATGCGCTGCTGAGGGAGCGGGCTCCGGCGGTCGGGCCGCTATGGGCCATTCCCGTTGCGGCGGCGGTATTCGTTGTGCTGGCTCAATCTTGTGCGCGGCTTGCCCCTTGGAAGCGGTGGCTGTATGCCGCGTCCGTCGGTCTCGTGGCGGGAGCGGTCGTCTCGGTGTGGTGGGCTGTGGGCACGCTGAGTGCCTCGAAGGCGCTCGATGGTCGAGCGGCAAGCAGCCTCGAGTTTGTCGTGCAGGGTGATCCATCCATAAACGACGACGTGTATTCCTATACCTGCGAGGCACGCGCGGACGGTAAGAACCTGGCAACGGTTCGCCTATCGTTTGACCGTGAGCTCAAGGTCGGGGCGCACGTGCGTGTTATCGGTCGCGTTTCGCGTTTTGAGAACGATGCGTATGGACGATCGCGCGTGCTCCGAGGCGAGGTGCGCAAGGTTCAAGCCGTTCGGATTGTGCCGGTCGATGAGGGCTCTCCGGGGCCGCTGCTTCGGCTGCGAAATGGGCTGCTTGCGTCCATCGCGGCTGCGACCGACCCGGCGCGTGCGCTCATAGCCGGTGTCGTCTGCGGTCGTTCGGCCGAGCTGCGCGCCCAGCCGGCGGGCGACTGGTTTTCGGTGACGGGAACGGCGCATCTTATCGCCGTCTCGGGCAGCCATTTGGCTATCGTGGGGTTTGTAATCGAGGGTTTATTGCAAAAGACTCGGTGCTCACGTGGTCTTCAGCGGGCGATACTGGCGATAACGCTTGTGGGCTACGCTGCCTTTACGGGCGCGTCTCCCTCGGCCGTGCGCGCGTGCTGCATGGTATTCGCGACGCTTGTCGTAAACGGCGCGGGGCGTCGCCGGCACGGCCTTTCGGCACTCTTTGTTACCATGTCCATCTTTGTTCTACTGCGGCCGACGGTGCTGTTCGAGATGGGCTTTCAGCTTTCATGTGCCAGCGTCTTAGCCATTCTGTGCTTTTGCCCCTATGCGACCTACGCTTTGGGCGAGCTGGGTGTGCCATCGGGCGTTGCCAGCATGCTTTCCGTCACGCTGTGCTCGCAACTGGCGACACTTCCCATTACCATTCCTGCCTTCGGTACGTTCTCGCTCATTGCTCCGCTGGCAAATGCGGTCATCGGTCCGGTGGTGAGCGTACTGCTTGCCGTGTCGATCGTGCTGGTTCCCTTTTCGCTCGTGGCACCGTTGCGGACTTGGGCGCTCGTTGTGCCCATGATTGCCTCCCGTTGCGCGCTGTTCTTCGAGCAGCTGTTTGCCGCCGTGCCGGGTGCATCCGTGAGCGTGCCGCCCGATAGCATGTGGATTTACCTAGTGCCGTGTTTGCTGGCGGTTCTGCTGGTCTGGTGGCCGCGTCCCCGTGCACGTCCTATGGCGGTGGGGCTTGCATGCCTGGTGCTCTTGGCTGCGATTCCGTACGCCTACTGGGATCGATTCGCTCCGCCTTCGGTGACGGTGCTCGATGTGGGCCAGGCCGATGCGATTCTTATCCGCCAGGGCGGCGCAGTAGCACTCGTCGACTGCGGGCTCGACGAGCGCGTGGTGGCGGCGTTGGTTCGCAATAACGTGCACCATATCGATGCCGTCTTTGTGACGCATTGGGATGAGGATCACTGGGGTGGTCTGCCTGCCGTGCTCGAACAGTTTTCGGTTGGAACGATTGCCGTGGCGGCGGATGCGCTGGAGGATGCTCCTGCCGGGGTATTGAACCGACCAGGCGTGGAGTATCGGCAGGTGCGCCGTGGGGATACGGTCGATATCGGCTTATTTTGCGCCCGCGTGATGTGGCCATTCGAGTCCGTTGATGGCGAGGGAAATGAGGACTCGCTTGTCCTGCTGCTCTCATATGTTCAGGAAGGCAAGGGCCTGCGCATACTCCTCACCGGCGATGCCGAGCTCGACCAAGAACGGGAATTCGTGCATGAGGTGGGGGATATCGATGTGCTTAAACTTGGGCATCACGGCTCCAAGGTTTCAGTCGATGGTGAGTTGCTGGACGTCTTGAAGCCCGAGCTTTCCCTTGCGAGCGCGGGCGAAGGGAATCGATACGGCCATCCGTCCGATGCCTGCATCGATGCCGTTAAGGAAGCGGGCGGCGTGTTCACGTGCACCATCGAACACGGCGACATTACCGTCACGCCGACTGCGAATGGCTTTGCGATGCGATGCCAGCGATCGTGACGACGTCGTTGGCGTGTGGTGGGCCCCTGGGCTAGAATGGCACGGAACGAATACGAAGGCCTGCGGGAGGGGAGCGCAATGTCCGAAACCGGTCTGCTGCCGGCATATCTGATTGTCGGTACCGACGGAGTCAAGCGCGATCACGCCGTCTCGCGTATGAAAGCGCGTCTGGAAAAGTCGGGTATGGTCGAGTTCAACCTCGACGAGCGCGACATGACCAAGGACCCCGATATCGAGTCCATTATCGGATCGCTTAACACCTTTCCGATGGGCAGCGAGTTTCGCCTGGTAATCCTTTACGGCTGCTCAAAGCTCGCCAAGGCGGTCTCGGAGCCGCTCGTTGAGTATCTGGCGAGTCCCAGCCCCACAACGGTCTGCCTCATCATCGCCGACTCGCTTGCCAAGAACACGCGCCTGTATAAGGCGATCGCCAAGATCGACAAGAAGGCCGTGATCGATTGCTCCGGCACCAAGCGCTGGGAACTACCGCGCCGCGTGCAACAGATGGCGACGCAGCACGGCAAGTCGATTTCGACGGCGGCCGCCGAGGAACTCGTCTCGCGGTCGGGTGAAAACACTCGCATGCTCGATAACGACTTGGCTAAGCTTGCCCAGATGGTCGAGGCGCCCCAGATTGAGCTTGCCGACGTTGAGCGCTGGATTGTACGTACGGCCGAGGTTCAACCCTGGGATTTTCTCAATGCGGTCTCGGCCCGTGACATGCGACGCTCGCTCGAGCTCTTCAATCTACTGCCCGCCAAGAGCTACGTGTGGACTTACACATTGCTGTGCGGCCGCATCCGCGAGCTAATCGTCGCCAAGGCGCTCGATGCGCGCGGACAGGGTCGTGAGCTGGCCGCAACGCTCAAGCTCCAGTCCTGGCAGGTCAAGAATCACTTGACCTGGGCACGTCGCTTTTCGATGGCAGAGCTCGTCGCGGCGCTCGAGGGGGCGGTCGATGTAGAGCTCGCGCTCAAGGGTTCGGCCGATTCTGAGGCCGCGCTTTTGCTCTGGATTACGAACATCTTGAGAAAATCGTGATGATACCTGCCTATTTGACAAATTCGTTCTATCCCTTTGAGGGGGAGCGTGCTATAGTAGGCGCTTGCATGACCTCACCGTGTCTCAGAGGTGTCATAAATTTTTTGCAAGGAACTCGAAAGGAACTCCAGAAGTGGCAAACATCAAGTCTCAGAAGAAGCGTATCCGCACCAATGAGGCAGCTCGCATGCGTAACAAGGCTGTCAAGTCCGAGCTCAAGACGCTGACCAAGCACGTCCAGTCCGCCGTCGCCGAGGGCGACGCCGAGAAGGCCCAGGCTGCCCTCAAGACCGTCACCAAGCGTCTCGACATGGCTGCCGCCAAGCATGTTATCCACAAGAACCAGGCTTCCAACCGCAAGTCCGGTCTTGCCAAGCTCGTGAACAGCATCAACGCTTAAGTTGTAAATTTCACACCACACAGATTACGCGCATAAATGGAGCCTGTTTTATGGAACAGGCTCCATTTTTTGTACCGCTCGGGTAAGATAGTCCGCATGAATACTTCAATTGACATTTCCCACATCCGCAACTTCTCGATTGTTGCGCACATCGACCATGGCAAGTCCACGATCAGTGACCGCATTCTCGAGCTCACCCATACCGTCGACGAGCGCGACATGGAGTCGCAGCTGCTCGACACCATGGATATCGAGCGCGAGCGCGGCATCACGATCAAGTCCAATGCCGTTCGCGTGTCCTATGACGCCGACGATGGCGAGACGTATCAGTTCAATCTGATCGATACGCCGGGCCACGTGGACTTTACCTATGAGGTCTCGCGCTCGCTGGCAGCCTGTGAGGGCGCGGTGCTCGTTGTCGACGCCACACAGGGCGTCGAGGCACAGACCGTCTCCAACGCGACGCTTGCCATGAACGCCAATCTGGACATTGTGCCGGCCATCAACAAGATCGACCTGCCCTCGGCTCATCCCGACGAGGTTAAGACCGAGATCGAGGATGACCTGGCGATCCCTGCCGATGATGCCGTGTGTGTCTCGGGCAAGACCGGCGAGGGCATCCACGATCTGCTGGAGTCCATTGTCTTTCTGATCTCTCCGCCCAAGGGCGATGCGAATGCGCCGCTCAAGGCACTCATTCTGGATTCATACTTCGACGAGTATCGTGGCGTCGTCGCCACGGTGCGCATCTTTGACGGCTCCATCAAAAAGGGCGATACCTTGCGCATGATGCAGGCAAAGGGCGACTTTTTGGTCGATGGCGTGGGCGTCAAGCGTCCCGCCGAGACGCCGGTCGACGCGCTGACGGTCGGCGAGGTCGGATACGTGGTCACGGGCCTGAAGGACCCCGAGGCCGTTCGCGTGGGCGACACCCTTACCTGGGCGTCGAACCCCTGCCCCGAGCCGCTTCCCGGTTACCGCGAGGCTAAGCCCATGGTCTATACGGGCCTGTTCCCGATCGATAACAAGGACTACGAGAACCTGCGTGACGCGCTCGATAAGCTGCATGTCAACGACCCGTCGTTGGTGTGGGAGCCCGAGACTTCGGTGGCGCTCGGCTTTGGTTTCCGCGTTGGCTTCTTGGGCCTGCTGCATATGGAGGTCGTCAAGGAGCGCCTGGAGCGCGAGTTCAACCTGGACCTGATTGCCACGAGCCCTTCGGTGGACTATCACGTCTACAAGACCGACGGCGAGATGATTGATGTTCGCAGCCCGCAGGATCTGCCCGAGGCTACGCGCATCGAGCGCATCGAGGAGCCCTACCTCAAGGCCAAGATTATCTGTCCGCCCGAGTATACGGGTGCCGTCATGCAGCTCGCCATCGACCACCGCGGCGTCACGACCGACATGATCCACCTGACGAGCAAATCGGTCGAGATGCGCTTCGATATGCCGCTTGCCGAGCTCATCTTGGACTTCTTTGACCAGCTCAAGAGTCGCACCAAGGGCTATGCCTCGCTCGACTACGAGTTCAATGAGTATCGTCCATCCGAGCTTGTGAAGCTCGACATCTTGCTTTCGGGCGACGAGGTGGACGCGCTGTCGTTTATCGTCCACAAGGACAAGGCCTATGGTCTGGCCCGTGGCCTATGCGACAAGCTTAAGGAGATCATCCCGCGTCAGCTGTTCGAGGTGCCCATCCAGGGTGCTATCGGCAACAAGATCATTGCCCGCTCCACCGTCAAGGCGCGTCGCAAGGACGTGCTTGCCAAGTGCTACGGCGGCGATATTTCGCGTAAGCGCAAACTGCTCGAGAAGCAGAAAGAGGGCAAGAAGCGCATGAAAGCCATCGGCTCGGTCGAGGTCCCGCAGGAGGCCTTTATGGCGATTCTCAAGGTGGACGAGTAGATCCATGGCGCTTTCTGAATACAGCAAGCGGCTGCTGGGCGCCTATGT
>UQJA01000080.1 GCA_900541285.1 uncultured Collinsella sp. | reverse complement strand
CCGAAGGGGTCAGGGGGGCGATCGGAAAGCCCCCTTGCGCGCCCGCAGGCGCGTCTCCCTGCAACAAAAGCGACCTTTTATGCAGAAAATTCAACCAAATCAGCAATCAACCACTGAAAGGTTGTCGGAAACGCGATTAGTTCCGACCATCCCGACGCGGAGGACGCGCGCGGAAACCTTCCGCACGACGCGGGGCAGCCGCGGCGGTGTTGTCGTAGGTGATGTCGTTGCGCACGAGGTTCACACGACCCTGCGCGTCGATTTCCGCGACCTTCACTTCCAGCGTGTCGCCAATCTTCACAACGTCCTCGACCTTCTCCACGCGGCCCTTGGCAACGCGGGAGATATGCAGCAGGCCGTCCTTGCCGGGCAGCAGGTTGACGAAGGCGCCGAAGGGCTGGATGGAGACCACGCGACCGGTGTACTCCTCGCCCGGCTCGGGAACCTTGATGATGAGCTTGATGCGCTCGACAGCCTGGTCCACGGACTCGCCGGTGCCGCCGACAAAGACGGTGCCGTCCTCCTGGATGTCAACCGAAGCGCCGGTCTCGTCCTGGATACCGCGGATGACCTTACCGCCGGAACCGATGACGTCGCGGATCTTGTCGGTCGGGACCTGGATGGAGACGATGCGCGGAGCGGTGCTGCGCGTGGTGTGGCGCGGCTCGGGGATCACATCGAGCATCTTCTGCAGGATGAAGGCGCGACCCTCCTTGGCCTGCTGCAGGGCGCGGGCCAGGATATCGAAGGTGAGGCCGGTGGCCTTGTTGTCCATCTGCAGGGCGGTGATGCCCTCGGTGGTGCCGGTGACCTTAAAGTCCATGTCGCCCAGGAAGTCCTCGAGACCCTGGATGTCGGACAGGACCACGGTCTTGCCCTCCTCCTGGATCAGGCCCATGGCGATACCGGAGACCGGGCGCTTAATGGGCACGCCGCCGTCCATAAGGGCGAGCGTGGAACCGCAGGTCGAAGCCATCGAAGAGGAACCGTTGGACTCCATGACCTCGGAGACGACGCGGATGGCGTAGGGGAACTCGTTCTCGTCGGGAAGCACCGGAAGCAGAGCGCGCTCTGCCAGGTTGCCGTGACCGATCTCGCGGCGCTTGGGGCTGCCCATGCGGCCGGTCTCACCGGTGCAGAACGGCGGGAAGTTGTAGTGGTGCATGTAGCGCTTGCCCTCGGTGGGCTCGATGGTGTCCAGACGCTGGCCCTCGTTGAGCATGCCGAGCGACAGGACGGAGAGCACCTGGGTCTGACCGCGCTGGAACAGGCCGGAGCCATGAACGAGCGGCAGGTAGTTGTCCTTCACCATGATGGGGCGAATCTCGTCGGCGGCACGGCCGTCGACGCGCTCGCCGGTCTCGACGACCATGGTGCGCATGGCCTTCTTCTCGAGCTTCTTGAGCGCCACGGGGATCTCGCGCTCCCAAGCGGCCTGCTCCTCCTCGGTGAACTCGGCGCGGATGGACTCCTTCAGAGCCTCGACCTTACCGATACGGGAGAGCTTGTCGGCATCGCGAAGGGCAGCTGCCATCTCGTCGTAGTGGGCGAAGATGCGCTCCTGGACCTCCTCGACGGGCTGGTCGAGCGGGTACTCCTTCTTGACGATGGGGCCGTTAACCTGCTCCCACTCGTCGACGAACTCGTCCTGAGCCTGGCAGAAAGCGGCAAGGGCCTCCTGGCCAAACTTCATGGCGGCGAGCATGTCGTCCTCGGAGATCTCCTCGGCGCCGGCCTCGACCATCGAGATGAAGTCGGCGGATCCGCCCAGCTCCAGGTCCAGATCCGAGTTCTCGCGCTCCTCGTAGGTGGGGTTGACGATAAACTCGCCTGTCTCCACGTTACGGCCGATGCGCACGCAGGCAAGCGGGCCCTCGAAGGGTACGCCGCCAAGCGTCATGGCCAGGGATGCACCCATGACGTTGATGACATCGAAGGGGTTGACCTGGTCGGCGACGAGCGAGGTGGCGACGATGTGCACCTCGTTGCGGAAGCCATCCGGGAAGCTCGGGCGAATCGGGCGATCGATCATGCGGGCCGTGAGCGTGGCCTTCTCGCTGGGACGGCCCTCACGCTTGAGGTAGCCACCCGGGATGCGGCCGGCTGCGTACATCTTCTCGTTGAAGTCGACGGTCAGCGGGAAGAAGTCGTAGTTCTTGCGCTCCTTGGAGACGACCACGGTGTCGAGCATCGTGGTGTCGCCCTGCTTGACCAGGCAGGCGCCGGTGGCCTGCTTGGCAAGCTCGCCCGACTCAAAGGTGTAGGTCTTGCCGTACAGCTCAAAGGTCTTGGATACGAGTGTCATTGTTCTCCTTAACCCCGCAGACCCCTTGTCTGCGGGCTTCTCATGTGACGCGGGCCCCCTGCCCCCGCCACGCTTCAGAGCGTGATTGTTCGCGCCCTTACACAAAAAGAGCGCCCCGCTGCGCAGGACGCTCTTAGCATGTACAAATCCTACTGGATGTTGTCGCGGATGCCCAGAGCCTTGATGAGCTCACGGTACTCGACGATGTCGTTCTTCTTGATGTAGGAGAGAAGACGACGACGACGGCCGACGAGCATGAGCAGGCCACGACGGGTGTGGAAGTCCTTCTGGTGGGACTTCATGTGCTCGGTCAGCTCCTTGATGCGCTCGGACAGGATGGCGACCTGAACCTTGGGGTTGCCGGTGTCGACCGGGGTGTTACCGAACTGGGCAGTCAGCTCCGCCTTGCGCTCTTTGGAAACAGTCATTGTTTCACCTTTCGTTTTGCGTCGCCCACGGGCGACTCGATTCGCCTCGGACTGGGAAGCCGCCGGTGGAGCGAACAACCAAGGTCGAGGTACCAACAGGTCGGTATGTTACCACAAGCAGCCCGCGCCTGCGCATCATCACCGACCCAACATGAATTCCATCGCGCGGAGGCGCTGATCGGTGTGCGTCGCAGCCCAAACATGCGAAAGCCCGAGCAGGAATGCCGCCGTATGCGGGTCGATTCGCTCGGCCATGAGCGCATCGAAGGTCATGGACATGAGGGCGCGCAGCCATGCGGTCTCACCGGTCGACACCAGTTCGGCACCTGGAACGCTCGACGCGCACGACCCGCACATGAGACCGCCCGCCTGGGCTGAAAAATACGACAGCATGGGGTCTCCGCACAGCACACAGGCCGAAAAATCGGGTCGATAGCCAACGTGCGACAGCAGCTTAAAGACATATGCCGCCACAAGTAGGTCCATATGCGCCGTGTCAAGCCCGCTGCCCACCAGGGCAAGCGCTCGCTGCGTGATGGCAAAGGTAAACGGGTCCTCGGCGTCCTCGAACGAGCACACGCGCGCAACCTCGGCGATCGCGCTTGCGGCGCAGGTCGTCTCGTAATCGGGCGCAGCGCCGAGCGGCGCCTCCATAAGCTCGGCCTGGGAAACCACGTCGAGTGACCGTCCATGTGCGAGCAGCATATCGACCGTACAGAACAGCTCGCAGCGCGCAGCCAGGCGTCCGCCGGGTTTGCGGGCGCCCTTTGCCACGGCACGAACCTGCCGCCCCCGCTCGTCAAGCATCGTCAAGATCAGGTCGGTCTCTTTGAGCTTAGTCTTATCGAGCACGACCACTTTCGTGCGATATGTCCGGGAGCCTGCCATGCGCGCCGCGCGTCCTTAGTCCTCGGCGTTATAGCCAAAGCGGCGAATCTGGGCCTCGTCGTCACGCCAGCCGGCCTTGACCTTCACGTCCAGCTCCAAAAAGACCTGCGTGCCAAAGATGCGCTCAAGATCGCGACGGGCGTCGATACCGATATGCTTGATCATCTCGCCGCCCTTGCCGATGATGATGCCCTTTTGGCCCTCGCGCTCGACGTAAATGGTGGCGTGCACGCGCAGCACCTTCTTGGTCTGCTCAAGCGCGTCGCAGATCACGCCAACGGAGTGCGGAATCTCATCACGGGTGCGGCGCAAGACCTTCTCGCGCACAAACTCGGCAACGAGCGTCTCATCGGAAGCGTCGGTACCCATGTCCTCGGGGAACCAACGCGGACCCTCGGGCAAAAAGTGCGCAACGGTCTCGATAAAGGCATCGACGTTGAAGTTCTTGACCGACGACGTCACGATCTCATCGTCATATTCCATGAGCTCGTGGGCAGCCTTAAGCTGCTCCATGACCTGTGCGGGGTCGGCCTCATCGGCCTTAGTGAGCACCAGAACCTTCTTGGAACGGGCGCATCTGACGCGCTCGGCAACCCAAGCGTCTCCCCTGCCGATAGGTTTGGTGGCATCAATCAAAAACGCGACGACGTCAACATCGTTCAGCTCGAACAACGCACTCTTGTTGAGCTCGGAACCCAGACCGTCCTTGGGCTTGTGGATACCCGGGGTATCGACAAAGACCAGCTGGTAGCCGGGACGGTTAACGACGGCGCGCATGCGGCGGCGGGTCGTCTGGGCCACAGGCGAGGTGATGGCGACCTTTTTGCCATAGCAGGCATTAAGCAGCGTGGACTTGCCAGCGTTGGGACGACCGACCAGGGCCACAAAGCCGCTGCGGAAACCGGGCTCCACGTCGCCAAAGCCCGCGAGGTTGTCGTCCTCGTCGCACAGGGCGTCGAGTTCCTCGTCGCTCATACCCTCAAACGGGTCGAACTCCTCGACATCCTCGAGATCCTCGGTATCCACCGCGTCCAGGGACTCGTCGTCCAAAATCTCATCGGTAGGCTGCATATTGTCGGACATGGGAATCCCTTTCTAAATAAAGCCGAGCGCGTGGGCAAATACCAGCAAGCCCACAATCGCGGCGGTGATGGAAAGAACGTATACGGAGGCGGCGGCGATGTCCTTCGCACGCTTGGCCAGCGGATGGAGCTCCTGGGTCGCCAGGTCGACGATGGCCTCCATGGCGGTATTGCAAAGCTCGCCGTGGATCACCAGGCCGCAACAGATGATAATCGTGGCCCACTCGGCAATGTCGAGCCCCACGATGCAGCCTGCAATGACGGTGCACACGCCCGCCACGAGCATGACCTTAATGTTGCGCTCGGTCTTGACGGCGGTGACGAAGCCCTCCATAGCGTAGGAAAACGACTTTAAGAAGGACGGATGGTCCTTGTTCGATCCGGGAATCATAGACGGCTCCTAGTCGTGGGCGTGGTTGGTGATGGGGCCGACGTGGACTAGCTTAGGGTCCTCGCCGCGCTCGAGCGCCAGATCGCGCAGGATGGCGTCCTCGCGGGCCTCCATGACCTCGGCCTCGTCGTCCTCGATGTGGTCATAGCCCAGCAGGTGCAGCATGCCGTGAACGAGCATCAGACGGCACTCGTCAGCGGGGCTATTGCCAAAACCGGGGGCCTGACGGGCAATAACCTGCGGGGCCAAGATAATATCGCCGAGCTCGAGCGTCTCATCGGCGGGAATGTCATCGTCAAAGGCCGAATCGCACTCAAACGAGAGTACATCGGTGGTGCGATCGATACCGCGCCACTCGTGGTTGAGCTCGTGCATCTCGTCCTCGTCGACATACGAAAGGGAAATCTCGACTTCACGTTCAACGCCCTCGGCGGCAAGCACAACCCCGCAGATGTGCTCCACCTCCTGCGCATCGAGCAGCGTATCGAGTTCGGCATCGTTGCTGATCAATACACTCAACGGGACTCCTTTCGGTCACGTACGCGTTTCTCGCGCACATCATCATAAGTGTCGTATGCCTCGACGATACGTCCCACCAAGGCATGGCGCACCACGTCGGCGCGCTCGAGGTGCGAAAATGCGACATCGTCGACACGGCCCAAAATCTGCTCAACGTCGGCAAGACCGCCACGACGACCCACCAGGTCGCGCTGGCTCAGGTCGCCGGTAATCACGAACTTGGAGTTAAAACCCAAGCGCGTCAAAAACATCTTCATCTGCTCAGGCGTGGTATTTTGCGCCTCGTCGAGCACCACGAAGGCATCGCTCAGCGTGCGGCCGCGCATATAGGCAAGCGGGGCGATCTCGATCACGCCGCGCTCCATAAGCTCATCGGTGCGCTCGCGATCCATCATGTCAAAAAGCGCGTCGTAGAGCGGACGCATGTAGGGATCGATCTTTTCCTCGAGGGTACCGGGCAAAAAGCCCAGGTTCTCCCCCGCCTCGACAACCGGACGCGTCAAGATCAGACGGCCCACCTCGTGACGCTTAAGCGCGGCAACGGCGAGCGCCATGGCCAGATAAGTCTTACCGGTGCCGGCAGGACCCAGGCCAAACGTGATGGTATGCGAGCGAATGGCATCCACGTAGCGCTTTTGGCCGAGCGTTTTGGGGCGAATGGCACGACCGCGATACGAAAGCAGCACGTCATCGCGAAACGACGTAGCCTCGTGCTCACCGTCGCGCAGAACGGCCAGACAGCGCGAGACATCGTCGGCAGAAAGCGTGCGCCCGGCAGCAGCCTCACGAAAGGCATGTTCGAAAAAACGCGCCACGAGTTCGACCTCATCCGGGTCACCGCTCACGGCGATGCTATCGCCACGGGCGACCACATGGGCGCGTACCAAGTTCTCGAGTGCACGAAGGACGCCGTCGCCGGCGCCCAAAACGCGCGAGGGGTCGATACCCTCGGGAACGGTAAGTCTAATCTTCGAGGCTTCCATGAACCTCCCTGCGCGCATGGACCAAGCCGGAATCATCGACTCCGATGATAGCAACATCGAGCAGGCACGGGGCTGTGAGTCCACAGGTATCGTCAAGACGGGCATGATGGAACGAGCCGAGCGTCAGGTTGTCACCATACTCGAGCACGGCACGCTCGACCGTGCCCACGCGACGACGAGCGTCGGCAATAGCGAGCTCCTGTGCCGCGGCCCGCATACGGCGGCTGCGCTCGGCCATAACCTCGGGCGGCACCTGGTCGGGCATGTCAGCCGCAAGGGTACCGGGACGCTTGCTGTAACGGAACACGTGCATGCGCGAAAAGCCCACACGGCGGCACAGCGCCAGCGACTCCTCGAATTCCTCGTCCGTCTCGCCGGGGAAGCCGACGATGACATCGCACGAAAGAGACACCTGGGGCAAGTTGGCGCGAATCATGCGCACCGTGTCCTCAAAGGCCTCGGCGCTATAGGGACGGCCCATGCGATGCAGGGTCGCCGTGCAGCCGGACTGCACGGGCAGGTGCAAAAACGGGGCGATACGCTGCGGATAGCGCGCCATAACCTTAAGCAGGCGCTCAGAGATATCCATGGGCTCGACCGAGGAAATGCGCACATGCGGAATAGACGTGCGCTCCATGATGGCCTCGAGCAGCTCATCGATTTCGACATGCTCGTCGGTCGCGCTCTTGCCATCGTAGGCACCCAGGTTCACACCGGTCAGCACCACCTCGGGCACGCCGGCCTCCTGGGCCTCGCGAACTTGCTCGAGCACGGACTCGACGGGCACGGAGCGCTCGGGGCCGCGTGCCTTCCACACAATGCAATAGGTGCAACGGTGGTTGCAGCCGTCCTGAATCTTCACGCCCAGGCGAGAGCGACCGAGCGCATCGACCACCTCGCCATCGCTGCAGGCGGGAACGCTATCGGACTCAACGCCCAGCACTTCGCAGACACGTTCGGCGACATCGATCTTGGACGGCTCGGCGATCACGCGATCCGAAAGCTCCAACAACTCCTCAGGATGCAAATTGACCACGCAACCGGTCACGAGCACAAAGGGCTCGTTTGGATAGGCCAGCGCATGACGAACTGCCTTACGGGTCTTGGCCTCAGCCTCGCCCGTAACGGCACAGGTGTTAATGACGATCAGATCGGCATCCTGGGGCTCCACAATAGCAAAGCCCAGGCGCATAAGATCGGCAGTGATACGGTCAGACTCAACCCGGTTGACACGGCAGCCGAGGTTGACGACGGAAATATGGGGTGCGAGCACGCGGGCTCCTTAATCGAGGATATCGTCGAGGGCACTCTTGATACGGTCGGTCACCGACTTCTTACCAGAAGCAACGTCATCGCCCATCTCATCGGCAAAAGCACGGAGCAGCTCGCGCTGCTTATTGGAAAGATTGGTGGGAACGACCACGCGCAGTTGCACGATCAGGCGGCCACGCGAACCGCCACCGCCAATGCGCGGCATGCCGTAATTATTGACGCTCACGGTATCACCGTACTGGGCGCCGGCGGGAACCGTCACCTTAACGACCTCGTCGGGCATAATGCCCTCGACCTCGATCTCGCAGCCAAGCGCAGCCTGCGCAATCGAGATATCACTCACCAGGTACAGGTCGTCACCGTTGCGCTTAAAGCGCTCATGGTCGGCAACGCGCACGTTGACAATCAGGTCGCCCGAAGGCTCGCCGCGAAGGCCGGCCTCGCCAAAGCCGCTCACACGCAGCTGGCGACCGGTCGAAACGCCAGCGGGAATATCGATGTCAATCTTTTCATGCGAAGGCGTGCGGCCCTGACCGTCGCAGGTCTCGCAGGGATGGTCGATAACCGTGCCCTCGCCATGGCAGTCAGGGCAAGGCGAGGAAGACTGAACCTGGCCCAGGAACGAACGCTGAACCGTCGTGACGTAGCCCGTACCGTGGCAGCGGCCGCACTGCTTTTCCTGTGCGCCCTCTGCCCTACCGGTGCCATTGCAGTCCTCGCAAGGAGCAAGGCGGTCATAGCTGATCGTCTTTTTGCAGCCGAGTGCCGCCTCCTCGAGCGTCACCGAAAGGGAGATGGCCATATCGCGACCCCGGCGGCGCTCGCGACGGCTGCGGGCGCCACCGCCGGCACCGCCGCCAAAGAACGAGGAGAACAAGTCGTCCATGCCCATGCCACCAAAGATATCGTTGATATCGACGTAGCCCGAACCACCAGGGCCGTCGGCAGTGCCGTAACGGTCGTAGTTAGCACGCTTCTGCTCATCGGAAAGAACGGAATAGGCCTCGTTGAGCTCCTTGAACTTGGCCTCGGCCTCGGGGTCGTCCGAAACATCCGGATGTACGGTACGGGCCTTCTTTAGAAACGCACGCTTGATCGTCCGCGCGTCGGCATCCCTGTCGACGCCAAGCACCTCGTAGTAATCCCTATTTTCCGACACGACCGAATCCTTCCGACTTTCATTATTGTCACAGTGCGTCCTATACCCAAGCTGGGCCGACCGCAAACAGAGGGTTTGATGTTATTGCATTTGGTACGGCGAAAGCATGGCCCGTTGCGAGCAGCTCGCGAACCAAACCGACACGAGCGCGAACATAAAGCCGTTGGCAAAACCGTTGGCAAACTGCATCGCACCGCGCTTCCACCACAGCAGACTGCGATGAAGCACACCGTCCGAAAGCACCATGAACAGGCCCATGGTAAACGGAATAAAGCACATCACGGCAAAGGCAGAGAACACGCCCGAAATGGCCGAGAGTACCAAAAACGGCGCCACGATGCCCATCAGGTAAAAACCGGTACGAGCTTTGCCTTCCAAGCGCTCGGCCTCAACATGGGCGCGGCCGACCAGGTCGCCGCCCGCGGCACCGTTGGTGCCA
>UQJA01000079.1 GCA_900541285.1 uncultured Collinsella sp. | reverse complement strand
TTTACGCCGGGCGCCGGGTGGGGTCCGCCGTACATGTAGCCGTGGTCGGTAATGGCCACGGCGGGCATGCCAAGCTCAACGGCACGATTGACCATATCCTGGATACGGGTTGCGCCGTCGAGCATGGAAAAGACAGTGTGGTTGTGCAGATGGACGAATGCCATGTGATGAGCTCCGATGCGGGTTCGTGTTCTGACTGAACGATTTTACCGCACGGCACGGACAGCACCCGAACCTAGCCAAACCAACACGGCTCCTCTTGCAGTTGCGGTGAAATGCGGACTGTTTGGCGGCTTTTTTGGCCAAAACAATCCGTATTCCACCGCAAGTTATCTGAGGGCTAGAGGTTATAGGTGACTACTTGAGGTTCGGCGGGTTCGACGAAGATGGCTGGATTCGCCTGCTCCACGCGGACGAACTTGACGGTCACGGCCTCAAAGCCCGCCTTGTGCAGAACATCAGCGTAGACGCGCGCCTGCAGGGCGTGCTTCTCCTGCAGCTGTTCCGGCGTCTCGTCCGGCGTGCCGCCCGTCTTGTAGTCGATGACCAGCGCGCATGACGAATCCGCCGGGTTCATCGCCAAAGCGTCGATGGCGCCCTCGGCATATGTACCGTAGCGAGCGATGTCCTCGTCCTCGCAGCCCAGCGAAAAGAACGGCACCTCGGCGCGAACGCAGGGCCAGGCGAGCAGCTCGGCACGGACCGCCGACTTGAGCCAGCGGTCCAGGGCAACGTCGAAGCGCTCGCGCTGCTCCGGCGTCAGGCGCCACAGACGCGCCAGTGCATCGGCACGCGCGGCGGGCAGCTCATCGGCACCCATCTCGATCAGCCACTGGCAGGCGGCATGGAACGCCGAGCCCAGCGCCATGGGGTTGCCGGCGGGCTCGACAGCAGCCACGTCCGCATCCGTCATCTCCGAGCCATCCGACTCCGCATCATCGCCGGCCTCGTCCATGGGCACGTGCGCCTCGGCGGCACGGTCCTCGGACTCGGCATGCAGCGCCGCGGCAATTGACGAGTAGCTGTACGAATCGCGCGCCGGATACGGGCAGGTGCCCATGCGCACGCCCACCGCCCGGGGATACACGAGCTCAAACGCATCGGACTCGGGGCCGGCAGGCCCGGGAACGGCAGCGCGGGCATCTGCACCGGCACCCTCCGGCTCCGCATCGCCACGGACAAGCCCGCCCTCGACATCCAGCGAAGCGTTGGCCTCAAACGCCTGCTCGCCAAACGTAAAGTCCGCCAGCGAGATGAGCTCGTAGTCGCCCGGCTTAGAGTTGTCGAACACCAAACGGTCGCTATCGAGCTGCGGCATGTTCAGACTGTCGGTCGGCAGGATGCGGCGCAGCACGTCGTAGGCCAGATCCGTCTCGACATCGAAGGTCGGCGCCGTCACCTTGCCGCGGCTCACGCCGGCATCCATCGCCAGAATGACCAGCTCGCGCGCTCGCGTCATGGCGACATAAAGCAGACGAGCCCGCTCCTCGAGCGAAAGCTGCAGGTCGTCGTTGCGCAGGCGGGCAAATGCCTCGGCGGGAGAGCCCGTCGCGCAGACGTCCTCCATGAGCTCCGGCGGCAACCACAGCGACGTGCCCTTGCCCTTAAACGCGTGTTCAAACTGCTTTTTGACGTCATCGCCCTTCACGAAGGTCCCGTCGGCAAGCTTAACGCCATCAAAACGAGCCGGCAGCGCCACGACTTGCGCCCCACCGTCGACGCGGCCCATCTGTGCCGCACTGGACGATTTGCGCACGCCAAAGCACTCGGCAACCGCTACGACCGGATACTCCAGACCCTTGGACGCATGCACGGTCATGATGCGCACCGAGCCGTCACCCTCCTCGTTGAGGGCACCCGGGGCCTCCTTGCCCGCCAAGAAGCGGTCGAAGGCCAGCGCGATGGAACGCGGCGAGTTGCCGAACTCGGACTCCGCTTCGGCCACGGCATCGAGCGCCTTGAGTACGTTGGCGGCAATGGCCTTGCCCTCGGGGCCGCGCTGTGCCAGACGCACAAACCAGCCGGAGGCGTTGACCACGTCGCGCGCGATGGCGGCGAACGAATCGCGGCCCACGCGACGAAGCGCATACCGCAGCACCTCGCGGGCGCGCGTCACGAGCGGCAAGTCTTGCAAACCCGGCACATCGAAATCACTCATGATGCCCGCGTCGATATTCCGGCGCGAGGTCTCCCCCGTCTCACTATCGAGCTTGGTCGCCAGCGCCAGGAACTCCTGGGCGCCGAGCGCAAACATCGGCGAGGCGAGCAGTGGCATAAGGCCCTGCGCCGTATCGGCCGGATTGGCAAGCGCGCACACCAGGGCGCGCACCGTCTGCACCTCGGCGGCTTGGGCAAAGACCGAGCCGCCTGCGATCACGCAGTCGAGCCCCTGGTCGCGGAAGGCCTGGGCATAGACGTCGGCGTTGGTCATGCGGCCCAGCAGCAGCACCATGCCGCCCTGGGGCTGGCCGGCATCGACAAGCGCGCGGAAGCGCTCGGCGATCGCACGGGCCTTGGCCTGTGTGCGCTCCTGCGTACTGCCGCCGGCAACAAAGAGGGCCTGGCGACGCGAGGCGTCTGCCACCAGCGTGTCCTTGCGGCCGTCGCTCGCCTCAAGATCCAAAAATCCCTGCATCAGGCCGCCGTCATCGCCGTCGAAGACGCGTGCCACGTAACGCAGCACCTCGTCGTGGCTGCGGAAGTTGCGCACGAGCTTGACGAGCTCGCCGGCAGGGACATCGGATGCGACAGCCGTCTCGGGCGCAGCAGAGGAGCCCACTTTGCGCTCTTGGCGGCGGAAGACCTCGACCTCGGCGCCGCGGAAACGATAAATCGACTGCTGCGCATCGCCCACGGTACACAGCGCACGCTCCCCCGCGCCGGTCAGATAGCGAATCAAATCGACCTGCATCTGGTCGGTATCCTGGAACTCGTCGATCATGACCATCTTAAAGCGTCCCTCATAGGCAGCTCGAATAGCCGGGTAGTCGCGCAGCGCCTCGTACGCCATGCGCAGCAGGTCGTTATTATCGAGAGCGGACTGGCCGGCCTTGAGCGCGCGATACTCGGCCTCCACGGCACGGGCAAGCCCCACCAGCGCATCGAGCGCGGGACCACCGCAGGCCAGCACGATATTGATAAACGCATCGGCGGCCTCGGCCTTGAGCAGCTCGACCTGCTCCTTAGGGAATGCCTTGCTCGCACGCGGCATGGTGCACGACATCATGAGTCGCGCCGCATCCTCCATGGTTTTGCCACTCGCCTCAAACGCGTCGATGGCGTCGAGTGCCACTTGTGCCTTCTCGGTCGCGGCCTTGCTCGCACCCAACGCTGCGCGATAGGCGTCGGCCAGCGCCGAGGTGTCAGCCTGACCGCGCGCCACGCACACATCGTCCATGCCGCCCGGCAGCTGGCTCGATAGCTCCAGCAGGTCGCGCACCAGGCCCTTGATGGTGGTACCGGCGCCAAAGGGGCCGCCCTCGCCCGCCATGGGATACCAGGCGTAGAGGTCCTTAAGCGAAGCGGCGAGCTCGGGCGCGGCATCGGGCGCCGTTGCGCGCCCCAACACATGCTCGACAGCCTGATCCATAAGCTCGTCGGTATCGGTGAGCACCGTGAATTCGGGATCGATGCCCAGCTCCAGCGCGTGCGCGCGCAGGATACGCGAGCACATGCCGTGAATGGTCGAGATCCAAGCGTCGTCGACGGTCAGGGCCTCTTCGTCCATACCCTCTTCGATAAGCGCGCGGCGCACACGGTCGCGGATCTCGGCCGCGGCATCTTTGGTAAAGGTAATGGCGAGCACCTGGTCCAGATGCTCAACGAACGGACCGGATTCGGGCGAGAGCGCGTAGACGATGCGGCGCGTGAGGGTAAAGGTCTTGCCCGAACCGGCGCCCGCCGAGACAAACAGCGGACGGTCGAGCGTTTTGACGATCTGCAGCTGTTGCGGCATCAAAGTCGAAAGATCCATGGTCTACACGTCCCTCCTTACAAACGTTCCTTCGTGGTTATACGAGCAGCGCGCATGCACGGCCTGAGCCGACATCGGATCGACGGCGGCAACGTTGCCTGTCTCGAGCTCGCGCAGGCGCTCGGCGATGCCGGCCTCCACGCGATCGAGCAGGGCGTCGAAGTCCATGCTGCCCCCCTCACCGGGAAAGCCCTTCTTAAGGCCCGGAATGCGACCGTCGCCGCGCTCTTTCTCAAGCAGCTCGGCGCTCGCGGCACCGCGCAACGCTGGCTTGCCGCCCTTGGTCGAAAAGTAGAGCGCCGCGCGGGTGTCCAAATTCAGCGCCCGGCGCATGGCCTGGGCGTAGATGAGCGTTTGGGTATGTGGCGGCAACCAGCGCGGATCGTCGATGGGCGCCGTGCCCGATTCCTCGTCGCGTACCGTAGGGTCGGCGAGCTTAAACTCCTCAACGCCCGTGCGATGCTTATAGTCGATTACCACGGCGCGATTCTCGGCATCCACATCCACGCGGTCAATGCGCCCGCCAAGCGGCCAACCGGCATACTCAACTTTAAGGTCGTTAAAGGCAAACTCCAGGTAGCGCGGAGCAAAAGGAGTCAGAGCCTCGGCTTCATAGGCAAGCACACCCTCCAGCTGCGGCAAAATCTCGGCCACTTGGCGCTCCTCCACTGGAGAGAGCGGCACCAGCGGGCCCTCGGTACCGCGCTTGCCGGCGTGCTCGGCCAGGGTCTCGGCAAAGACCTCGTGCAGCAGCTCCTTCGCACGCGGCAGGTTCATGGGCGTCACGCGCTCCATGCCCTCCTGCGGAAGACGCGCATGCAAGTGCTCCAGCACGTCATGGACAAAGTTGCCCTTCTCCATGTTGCCAAAGCCCGCATCGATGGACTGGGGCTTCACGCGATACGACACGAACCAGCACAGCGGGCACGTCGAGTACGCCTCAATCTGCGAGGCGGACGTCAGACGCGGCACGAGCGGCGCGTTCTCGCCCTCGCCATCGCGGCGACGCAGGACCAGGTACGGCACAGCCGACTCACTCAAATGCTGAGGAGCCTCGCACGCAACTCGCCTACACTCGATGCCCTCGCCGGCCGCTGGATCAAAATCGGCGACAATACCGCCCTCGCCCACGCACGCAACCTTGGCGGCGCCAGCGGCCTCGGCATGTGCCCGCAACTCGGTCCACACGGCAGCCGGATAGCACTCGCGCGCCTGGCGATCGTGGGTCACGCGGGCGAGCACAACGGGACCGCGTGCCGCGTGCATCGCGCGGCCAAAGCGCACGCGCAGCAGGGCCGCAGGCTCAAGCGTCACGCCGCTGCGATCTAACTCTGCCGTCAGCGTGGCCAGCGGGCCCTCCCCATGTGAGAGCGGATAACTGTCCAGGTCGACGTCGGCAAACAGCACGGCATCGTAGCTGGCGGGGCGCAGGCCCTGAGCGACGACGCGATCGTTCTCGTCGAGCATTTCGGAGCGTTCGACCTGTTCGCCGGTGATGAAGGGCTGCCGCATCGGCAAGCGACGCAAAGCGCACCTGGGCGCGCGGCGCACGGTCGACCTCGTAGGTCTCGTAATCGTATGCGGTGCTGCGCTTGTCCACCTTGGTACGAACGCCGTCGAGCACGGGCACGGTCGCCGCCTGCGACACGTCGAGCGCGCGGGCGTCGTTCATAAGGATGTCGATGCCATGTCGCAGTAGGGCGGTCTCCGCCTGGCGACGAGCCTGACCGTCAAGGCCTCCAAGGGCGCGATCGGGCAACGCCTCGACGACGGCGAGCATTGCCTTGAGCGCCGTCACGGGTTTGCCGCGCCACAGCGCTTGGAACACGTCCGAGACCACGCACGGCACGTTCTTAAACCAGTTATCATCACTGGCAGCCTTGCGCGTGCCCCTGACCTGGCCCTGCACGCTCTGCAGCAGGCTCTTGACGGCCGTGGTAGTCTTGCCGCGCGACAGGCGCATGTTCTTGTCGAAGGTGCGCGCGCTGGCAGCATCGGCACCCGAAAGCGGACTGTAAATCCAGTCGGTAAGCTCCGGCGCGGGCCACCACTCGGTCTTGGAGGCGGTGCCCTCGTCGGCGGCCTTCATGCGCTCAATCAGATTGGCGAGCGCCGAGAACTGCCTGCCCGCGATGGATTGGGAAAACGCCGTGAACTCGGTTGTCTCGGCCGCAATATGACGCGCCGCCAAACGGGCAGCGAGTTCACCGAACAGCTGGGGAGCCCGGGCAGACACCACGAGCACGCGCACGGGGTCCGCGGACGCCGTGACACCACCGTCGACCGCGGCGTCCTCACACGTTTTTACCAGCTCATCGATTGCATTCACATAGGCGTGGGCGCGGGCGTGAGGGCCGGTAACCTCTACAAAGGTGGGCTGAGCGGCGGACTTGGAGGCAGTCTGGGGCGCAGCGGCGTCCTCCCCCAGCGACGCGACCTCAAACAGCACGCCACGGACATCAAAGGCGGCAGCAAGCTCCTCGCGCATCGCCGCCTGCTCGCGGGCAAGCAGCACGACGACCTCTCCCCCATTGTTCGCCACGGCAGACAGCAGCTCGAGCAGGCCGTGCGTAAACGACGTGATACCGCGCACGCATACGGCGCGGGTGCACGCCGGCAGGTTATCGGCCAGGGCGCCGGCCATAATGCCAGCTGCCTCGCAGGGCTCGACCATTTCTCGACGGTCCAAACCGCCCGCGTAGGCGCGCAAAAGCTCGAACACACGAGCCTCGGCATCGCTTTTTGGCTCAGGCTGGCAATTGTTGCCACGGCATCGCTCGGCCGTCGTCCCCGCCACACCCGGCAGCACATCGCGGGACATACGCGCGAGCATACGCACCGTGCCCTGGCTGCGCGAAAGCGGCTGCAGGTCGGCGTCGTCGAGACGCGCTACCATGTCCGAAAACAGCATCTGGCGCTGCAGGTTGTCCACAAAGCCGCGGCCATCGCCCAAAAGCTCCCACAACGAACGGAGCCACGACGAAGGGGTCTTGTAGTCAACACCCAGGGAAGCGCCGGACGCAGCGGCATCGTGACGGCACAGATCGAGCTCGGCAAACGTAGGCGCCAGCAAAACGGCACGTCCATGGCGGGCAACAAGGTCGCTCAGCAGCACCGCCTCGGCATCGCTCAAATCCGTGCCGGCATTGGTGGTATAGATTCGAACAGGCATGGTCCTCCGCTCAAACTGTTCGCAATAATCATTGCATCCATCCTACCCGCCCACGCAGACACATTGCTACCTCAGCTCCATGTTTTGGCGCAAAGCAACCTGACTCCAACGCACCAGCCGATTGCGGGCATATAAAAACCGCTCCCGGAGGAGCGGTTTTGCGCAATTCGTTTGTTGCCGCTGGCCTACTCGCCATCCTCCAGTTTGATGAGGATCTTGCGATAGCCGCCGTACTCGCCATTAAGTGCCTTGGACACACGGCTCACCGTGGTGGACGAAGCGCCGGTACGCGCCTGAACCTCGACATAGGGCTCGCCCTCGTCCAGGTAACGCGCGACCTGCAAACGCTGCGATAGATCGCAAATCTCGCGCGGCGTGCAGATATCGGTCAAAAACGCTTGGATATCCTTCTCGTCGTCCAAAAGACTAAATGCGTGGACCAGCTGCTTGACATCAGGCTTGTCAAACATGTTCTCGATATTCATCGATCACCGCCAAACCCGCCATAAGGCATCGAAGTTGATACTGACATCGGGCATCGTTCGCCCGTTCTATGCAATAGGGCAACGCCTGTGGCTTTTGCCCGTAGCAGTGTAGCACACCACCAAACTAAAGCGACAAGACTCTCTGTCAGTGGCGCGTTTTTCAGGACGAGCGCCGTTTTGAAACCGAATGCGCACGTAAGCTCCACGAATATTTGAGACAATGGGCGACCAGACACCGCGGCGCACCCGCGCAACCATCCAGGTCGCCGCCGCAAGCCGCTTCACGCGACGCCAGCAACCCCGGCGCAAGAAAGGATTCACGCCATGCGCTTTATGCTTAACTGGCTCTTCACCTCGATCGCTATCGCGATCGCCACGTTCCTCGTTCCCGGCATCCAGCCCTTCGGTTTTGCCGAGGCCTGGGTCTGTTTCGCCTTTGTGGGACTGTTCCTGAACATCGTCGACTCGCTCGTCAAACCGTTCCTGACGGTCATCTCACTGCCGCTCACTATTATCACGCTTGGTATTTTTCAGCTCGTAGTCAACAGCTTTATGCTCGAGCTGGCCAGCTACCTGTCGGTCAATCTGCTGGGCGCGGGCATCTCCATCGCCAGCTTTGGATCGGCCTTTATGGGCAGCATCCTGGTATCCATCATGCGCAGCATTCTGGACAGCATCGCCGAGGGCTAGAATTGTTCAATACGAACCGTCATATCGACCCAAAACAAAGGCCGCCCATCGCAAAAATGGGCGGCCTTCTTATTTGCCAAGTCTCAAAGGACGAGAGAATCTGCCATTTCTACCCTGTCCCCACATGGCAGGTGCGGGTTAGATGACGTAGTCGTAGCCATGGTTGGGAGCGACAAGTTGATCGAGCGTCACACCGTCGAGGTAGTCGTTGATGAGCTTGTCCAGGTTCTTCCACACGTCGAGCGTGGGGCACTCATCCGAACGCGAGCAGCCCTTGCAGTCGCCATCCAGGCAGGCGACCGGCGCCAGACTACCCTCGGTCAGGCGCAGGATCTCGCCCACCGTGTACTGCTCGGGCGGGCGCGTGAGCGCGTAGCCGCCGCCCTTGCCGCGCATGCCCGAGAGCATGTTGGCGCGCACGAGTGTAGCCAAGATGTTCTCGAGATATTTCTCGGAAATCCCCTGTCGCGCCGCGATCTCTTTGAGCGGGATGCGACCGGCCGCCTGGTGCTCGGCCAGATCGACCATAACGCGCAGGGCATATCTGCCCTTAGTGGAAACCAACATGTATAGTGCTGCCTTTCGGTCATTTAGTCCGTAGAAATTCTAGCCGAAAAATTGGTTTTGAAAATACCTATTACCGTCAAGATGGTTAATCGACTCGTAATAATCTTCTATTTCCTATTGCGTTACTAGGCTTTAGTGTCTACTATGCTTGCCAACAGCAAAACGAACAACCTATACGGTTTGTGGGTTTTGCTGCTACACACACCGTAAAACCACACGGTATCCAGTCATTTGAACACTTCGGAGGTTCATCATGAGCAATGTTTACACGTCCATCGATCAGCTTATCGGCCACACTCCGCTCCTGGAGCTCACTCACTTTGAGGCCGATGAGGACCTCAAGGCCCGCGTGCTCGTCAAGCTGGAATACTTCAACCCCGCCGGATCCGTCAAAGACCGCGTCGCCAAGAACATGATCGACGAGGCCGAGAAGGCCGGCAAGCTCGTGCGCGGTGGCGACTATACCATCATCGAGCCCACGAGCGGCAACACCGGCGTCGGCCTCGCCATGGTCGCCGCCGCGCGCGGCTACCGCATCATCATCGTTATGCCCGAGACCATGAGCGTCGAGCGCCGGCCGCTGATGGTATTCGCCC
>UQJA01000078.1 GCA_900541285.1 uncultured Collinsella sp. | reverse complement strand
TCCTGACGATCCCCCCCCCCCGCCCGCCCCACAAGCCGCATCGCACCACAAACCAGTCTTTTTGGGACGGCGCGAATCGTGGCAGACAGTCTCCCAACACGCTAATGCCGGGTGCGCGTCCTCACCAAACGTACCAATGTGAGCGCAAAGCCCACGGTAGCAACGGCCATCAGCACGTAGAATACCAAACGGAAGCCAAAGAGGAACACGTCCGGACGACCCGCCACATAGCTCGTGACCGTCTTGCCCATCGCCGCGCTCGTCTGTCCATACAGGATGCGCGACGCCGCCGTAATACCCAGCGCTATGCCCGCATAGCGCGCCAAGCTGCTCAAGCTGCCCGCAAAGCCAAGCGCCTCACGCGGAGCCGAACCCATATACAGCGAATTATTGGGACTCTGGAAGATCGACGTGCCGCACGACATAAACGCAACGCAGCACACGATCATCAAGATGGAAGAGTGCTCGTCAAGCGTGCTCACCGCAAAGAGACCGCACACGTACACGCCCAGGCCAACGGCCGTGGGCGCTTCACAACCAACACGGTCGGACACCGAGCCCGAAAGCGGGCCCACAAAGGCATTCACGACCGGCATCGCCAAAAACAACAGGCCGGAGATATCGGAGCTAAAGCCGTGGGCGTCCTGAAAGTAGAACGGCAGCACAAACTCGGAGGCACCGATACCCACGAACACGATAAGCATGCAAGCCAGGTTAATCGTGAAAGCCGAGCTCGCAAAGCAGCGACGCGCCGCCTCTGTCAACGGCATAGGGCGTTCGCCAGCCTCCGGCTTCACATGCGGCAGCGTATAGAGTCCCACGATAAACGAGATTACGCCAATGGGCAGATTGATAAGGAAGATGCTCTCCCAGGGAAAGCTCGCCACCAGCACGCCGCCGAGCACGGGGCCGCACATCATGCCAAGAGCCACAAAGGTCGCCAGAATGCCCATGGCACGGCCGCGCTCACGCGCCGGAAACGACTCGGTGATGATGCCCATATTGTTGGCCATCGCGGCGGCACAGCCAATGCCCTGCACGAAACGCGCCAAGATAAGCACCTCAAGCGAAGCCGAAAGCCCGCAAAGCAACGAGCCACCCGTAAAGACGATTACACCAAGCTGGAACACATTCACCTTGCCGCGCACATCGCCCAAGCGGCCAAACGGCAGCATGGCGACGCACGTCGCGAGCAGATACACCGAGCTCACGAGCTGAATGCGGTCGAGACCCACCCCCAGCTCCTTTTGCATCACCGGGAGCGCCACCGTCACGATGCTCGCATCCAGACACGCCATAAAGGTCATGACGAGCACGGTGAACAGAATCGCCCATTTATTCTTACCGTGGGTGTCGCCCTCTAGGGCAATGTGTTCGCGGCGCAGCTGCTCGGCAGTTTTCTCCATGTATATCCTTTCTATCGTGCAACGCAAAAACGGGACCCCAATCGCCTACAAACGGACACGATCGGGGTCCCGCCTACGGAATCGGAACTATGAGGACGTCGTCAGCCGAAAAGCCGTCCCACGCCTCGCACGCACGCTAGCCTAGCACTGCTCGAGCGCCTGCTCAAGGTCGGCAATCAGATCGGCCGTGTCCTCAAGGCCGCACGACAGGCGCACCATGTCGGCGGAGATGCCGCAGGCGATGAGCTCCTCGTCGTTCATCTGGCGATGGGTGGCGTTTGCCGGGTGCAGGCAGCAGGTGCGAGCATCGGCCACGTGCGTGGCAATCTGGGCGAGCTTAAGACTCTTCATAAAGGTCTCGGCCGCCGCACGACCACCGGTAAAGCCAAAGCTCACGACGCCGCAGGTACCGTTGGGCATGTACTTCTGAGCCATGTCGTAGTACTTGTCGCCCTCCAGGCCCGGATAGCTCACGAAGCGCACCTTGGGATGGCCCTGCAGGAACTTGGCGACCGCCAGACCGTTCTCGCAATGGCGCGGCATACGCACATGCAGGCTCTCGAGCGAGCTGTTCAGGAAGAACGCCGCCTGCGGGTTCTGCATGGGGCCGAGGTCGCGCATGAGCTGAGCGGTTGCCTTGGTAATGAAGGCACCCTCGCGACCGAACTTCTCGGCATACGTCACGCCGTGGTAGCTCTCGTCGGGCGTGGTGAGACCCGGGAACTTATCCGCATGGGCCATCCAGTCAAACTGGCCGTGATCGACGATCACGCCGCCCAGGTAGGCCGCATGGCCATCCATGTACTTAGTGGTGGAGTGCGTGACGATGTCGGCGCCCCACTCAAAGGGACGGCACATCACGGGCGTCGGGAAGGTGTTGTCGACCATCAGCGGTACGCCGTGGTCGTGCGCGGCCTTGGCAAAGCGCTCAATATCGAGCACGGCAAGGGCGGGGTTGGCAATCGTCTCGCCAAAGACGAGCTTGGTATTGGGCTCAAAGGCTGCCTCGAGCTCCTCGTCGGTGCAGTCGGGAGCAACAAACGTGCAGGTCAGACCCATGCGCTCCATAGTATGGGCGAGCAGGTTGTAGGTGCCGCCGTAAATGGCAGAGCTTGCGACCACATGATCGCCGGCACCGGCCACGTTAAAGATCGCGAGGAAATTCGCAGCCATGCCCGAGCTCGTGAGCATCGCGGCGGTGCCTCCCTCCATCTCGCAGATCTTGGCGGCAACCAAATCGCACGTGGGGTTCTGCAGACGGCTGTAGAAGTAGCCCGACTCCTCCAGGTCAAACAGCTTGCCCATGTGCTCAGACGTGTCGTACTTCCACGTGGTGGACTGGTAGATGGGCACCTGGCGCGGCTCGGCATCTCCCGGGTGATAGCCGCCCTGAACACATGTGGTACCGATGGTCTGCTCGCTCATATCTAGCTCCCTTGCCTGGGTTTTAGTTTTATTCGGTTCACGATACCGCTACCCCGCACCCCTCTCAACCCATCCCCAAGGTAGGTTAAGGGACAAATTGATCAGGGGTATTTATCTCAAGCCTTGGCGTTTGCTTGACAGAGAAAAATGAGGCATACATGAAGCTCTCGACGATTACATGCACCGTCACGGGTACCATAGGCGGGTACACCGTAACCAAGGAGACAACGATGAAGCAAATCGATATCGCCCAGCTCGACACCGCGGCCTGCCAGGCTCAGGCTGCCGAATACCACGCCCGTGGCTTTAACTGCGCCCAGGCCGTTGCCTGCACGCTCGCACCTGCCGTCGGGCTCGACCCCCAGACCGCCTTTACCCTTACCGAGGGCTTTGGCGCCGGCATGGGCGGCATGACCGAAACCTGCGGCGCCATCTCGGGCGCCGTGGCCATCATGGGCTTTGTAATGAGCGACGGCATGGAAAACCCCAAGACCAAGGGCCAGACCTACAAGCTGTCGCGCGAAATCGCAAAGCGTTTTGGCGAGAAGAACACGACGACCGTCTGCGGCACGCTCAAGGGCATCGGATCGGACAAGGGTCCGCTCCGCAGCTGCCCCGGCTGCATCGACGATGCCATCGAGATCGCCTGCGATGTGCTAAAGCAGCTCGCCGAGTAAACGGCAGCAACATAAAACGACGGCCGGCGCGTTTGGGATCCATCCAAAAAAACGCCGGCCGTCGCCGTTAGAACTCGGCAAATTTGGGAGCGCCGACCTCGATCTCTTCGCGCCCCGCCATAAGCTCGCGCATCTTGGCGCAAAATTGCTCCTGCTCCCCCGCTTTGAATACCAGGTGAAGTGTCACGGCATCCGCGTAATCGGTATCCGAAACCTTGGCACCCGAATCCTGCGCCAAACGAAGCGCCTGCTCATACTGCGGATAGGCCACATGCACGTCAACAGGCACGACACTCGTCATCTCGACAATCTGCCCGGCCTCCCGAGCAGCTGCCACCGCCGCCTGCGTCGCCGCAGTATAGGCGCGCACCAAGCCACCAGGTCCCAACAGCGTGCCACCAAAATAGCGCGTCACCACGCAGCAAACATTTTTGAGCTCTGCGCCGCGCAACACCTCGAGCGTCGGCATACCGCTCGTGCGGCTCGGCTCACCATCATCGCTCTGGCGTTCGCGTCCATCGACTAAAATCCACGCGGGAACATTGTGTCGAGCGTCGTAATGACGCTTGCGAACCATCTCGATAAAGGCATTCGCCTCATCCTCGGACTCAATATGGACCAGCTGGGCAATAAACCGGCTCTTGCGGTCCACAAACTCGCCCGAAGCCTCAATATTCGATTGCAGAGTAAAATAGCTGTCCAACAAAGCCCCTCAACAACAAGCAAAGCAACAAACAGCCTCAATAATACGGCAAAGACAGCACCGTTGACCTCGCCAACAAGAACGGAAACGTCCATGATGCCGTCACCAACAGCGAGAACCCGTCAGCGCGAGCAAGGTGCCTTAAAAGTCGAGATTGCAACAAAAATGAGGCTGTCGATGATCAGGCAAAGACAGCGAGACGGCGTCAGCTGAGTCGATTTGGCCCGAAAGAGGAGGGAGCACGCCTTATGGCGGCGACCGACGAATGAGCGCCAAATCGGCCAGATGACGCCGTCGCAGCGTCGACAAGAAAGCTGAGTGGGCCTATAAGCCGGGTTCTGTCGTGAACGGTCATTTATCTTGTCTGCACGTTACCGTGCAGCTCCACGCACGCTACCCGAACGCGGACCGGGCCGGCCCATAGCGTTCCTATTCGCGCTTGCTCCGGATGGGGCTTGCCAAGCCGCCGTGTTGCCACGACGCTGGTGGTCTCTTACACCACCGTTTCAGCTTTTCCCTTTACGCCTTGCGGCGCAGGTGGGAGTCTTCTTTTCTGCGGCGCTTTCCGTCGGATCACTCCGCCCGGCCGTTAGCCGGCATCCCGCCCTCTGGAGCCCGGACTTTCCTCACGCGTACTGCAAACAGCACATCGCGCGACCGTCTGGCCCACTCAGCAGTGCAAGAGTGTAGCACACCGTTGCCGCAGGCAATGGCACAACACAAGCGTTCGACACGATAAACCAAGAACCACGCCATGCAGTACAATAGGGTTGTCGATGGGCAATGTCGTCAGTCGAGACGCGACCGCGCTCCGCACCCCTCCGTCTACTCGGTGCGTTCCCGCCTCCTCCCCGAGGCGGGATGTCGGCATTTTTTCATTCACCGACAACCCAATAGCCTGTGGACAGCCCGGGTAGCATCGCGTGCATCAGCAGCGAAAGCAAAAAGGGACCCGTCCATTGCGGACGGATCCCTTAAAACAAGTGATCGTCAAACCGATTTACTCGGCGTCGGTCTCCTCGTCCTTCTTCTCGGAAGGAAGCGGGGTAACCTCGATCTCGACGCCCAGAGTCTCAGCAGCGGACTTCATGGACAGAGAGATACGACGACGGTCGAGGTCGATCTCCATGACCTTGACCTGAACCTTGTCGCCCACGTGGGTGACCTGAGAAGGCTGGTCGACGTGCTTGTTGGCCATCTCGGAGATGTGCACCAGGCCCTCGATGCCCTCGCCCAGGTCGACGAAAGCGCCAAACGGGACAAGCTTGGTCACAGTGCCCTCGACGATAGCGCCGACGGGGTACTTCTTGACAAGTGCGCGCCACGGATCCTCGGTGGTCTGCTTGAGACCCAGGGAGATGCGCTCGCGGTTGAGATCGACGTCGAGAACCTCGACCTCGACCTCCTGGCCGACCTTGACAACCTCGGAAGGATGGTTGACGTGGTTCCAGGAGAGCTCGGAGATGTGGATGAGGCCGTCGATACCGCCGAGGTCGACGAAGGCGCCGAAGTCGACGATGGAGGAAACGGTGCCCTGGAGACGCATACCAGACTTGAGCTTGGACAGGATCTCGGAGCGCTCGGCCTTACGGGACTCCTCGAGCACGACGCGACGGGAGAGGACGACGTTGTTGCGGTTGCGGTCCATCTCGATGACGCGAGCCTCGATGCGGGTGCCCATGTAGGAGGTGAGGTCCTTGACGCGACGGAGGTCAACGAGGGAAGCGGGCAGGAAGCCACGCAGGCCGATGTCGAGGATCAGGCCGCCCTTGACAACCTCGATAACCTCGCCCTCGACGTTCTCGCCGGAGTTGAACTTCTCCTCGATGCGGTTCCAAGCACGCTCGTACTCGGCACGCTTCTTGGACAGGACCAGACGACCGTCCTTGTCCTCCTTCTGGAGAACCAGAGCCTCGATGGGATCACCGAGTGCAACGATGTCTGCAGGGTTAGCGTCCTTGCGGATGGACAGCTCGCGGACCGGGATAACGCCCTCGGACTTGAATCCGATGTCAACGAGCACCTCGTCATGCTCGATCTTAACGACAGTGCCGTTAACGAGATCGCCCTCATCAAAGTCGGTAATCGTACCGTCGATGAGGTTGTTCATCTCCTCCTCATTGACATCGTCAAGAGAGAAAATGGACGAGTTCTGAATCTCACTCAAAGGTGGACCCCTTTCGAACTACGGGGCCCCGATTGCTAGGACCTACAGAAGGGTGCGACAAGCACACAACGTTTAGGAACACTCGGGAGCCGACAGATACTAATGTGACGCTTATGCAATCACGTTCGTATAGGTTACGGGGAAATGAGTTCGATTTCAAGCGTGAACTGCGATTTTTTACTCGTGTGGAGACTTTTTCGTAATCTTATGAACACACGTCTCCGCAACTTGACGATAACCAGCCAGGCATTCGGCTTTGGGGTAAAGTATCCGGAGCCAACGATTCTAGATCGATTTTTCGAGAAAGGTGCCCGCGTGCTCAAAGCAGTCGTTTTCGATATGGACGAGACGCTTCTCAGCATCAACCTCAACGCGTTCATCCTTCGCTATTTTAAGGATGTCTCTTCGATGCTCGCGGATATCGGGCGCCGCAGCCGCGGTGGCACGATGGCACGCCTCGGCACCATCCTGGTCGACCTCAACGCCAATCGCCGCAGCGGCACGGACAACCGCACCAATCTTGAGTTTTACCAAGAAGAGGTCGAGCGCCGATGCGGGATCCGCCTCTCCGATCCCCTCATCTACGAGGCGTTTACCTACTATGACCGCGAAGTTCTTCCGTACAAGAACGACGATGTCATTAACGCCCACGCCATGCCGGGCGCACACGCCGCGCTCCAGGCCGTACAGGACGCAGGGCTGCGTTGCGCGCTCTTTACCAACCCCAGCTTTCCCCAGGGGGCCATCGAGTGCCGCATGGGCTGGGGCGACCTGGCCGACGCCCCCTTTGAGCTCGTCACGCACATGGGAAACACCACCCGCTGCAAGCCCGATGCCACCTACTATCTAGAGCAGCTTCAGGTGATGGGACTCGAGCCACACGAGGTCCTTATGGTGGGCAACGATCCCAAACGCGACTTCCCGTCCCCCGATTGCGGCATCCAAACCGCCTTTGTGGGCCAAGGCAAGCCCAGCCGAGCCACCTGGCGCGGAACCATGGAAGACTTCGCCCGCGACTTTAACGCCGTAGTAGAAGCCTTCTACGAACACCAAGTAGCCGACGAACTGTCCTAGCACACTTGGGTTTTGCCGATCATGATATTGAGGATCTCGACGTCGGTGTCCTTCATGCCCACGCGGCCTACGTAGCCCATACTGGCGATCGTCTGCTCAACGGTATCCTGGATCAGGCCCTCGCCGGCGCGGAAGCCGCGACCCTGCATGGCCATATCATGGCCCAGAATCGCCGCATCGACGGCAGCCGAGATCTTGGCGGCGCAGCTCGCTTTGGCGCCGTCGCACACGATGCCGCCCACGTTACCGAGCGTATTCGAGACCGTCGCGCCAATCTGCTCGCGCGTGCCACCGCACAGCCAGGTAATCGCGGCGCCGGCGCCGCACGCGGCGCAAATAGCACCGCAAAACGCCGAGAGCGCACCAATATAGCTCTTGATATGCACGGCGATAAGATCGGACAGCATCACGGCGCGCACCAGGCGCTCGTGGTCGCAACGCAGGTACTCGGCATACTCCATGACGGGCAACGCGCAGGTAATACCTTGATTGCCCGAGCCGCACACAATGGCGACCGGCAGCGCGCAACCGTTCATGCGGGCGTCGGACCCGGCGGCTGCACGGGCACGGGCACGGCAGGCGACGTCATCGGCACGAGCACCCAGCAGCGTACGACCCACCTCGGCGCCCCAAGCGTGCGCAAGGCCCTCGGCACTGATTGCGCCATTCAGCTCAATCTGACGCTCAACGGCAGCGCGGGCGTCCTCAATGTCACCGTCCTCGATAAAGTCGATGATGGTCTCAATCGACATGGGCGTATCGGCGTTATCTGCCGCCCGCTCGGCCACGACGCGCTCGGCGCAGGCGGCACACTCCCCCGCCGACTTGCCGCACACCGGAATACCGTCGAGGGTATGGCACGTGACATTGGTGTGGTGGTCGGTAATCTCGACGACCGCGGTATGGCCCCCGGCCGTCGCAGTCACCTTGATGTAGAGGTTGGACACACCCTCGACAAGCGACACATCGCAGTAGCCGGCGTCGGTGAGGAGCTCGGTCACGCGAGCACGATCTTCGTCGTCAACGCTCTCGAGCACCTCGAGAGCGCTCTTAGCGTCGCCGCCCACGGCACCCAGCACGGCCGCGGCTTCAATACCGTGCATACCGCCCGAGTTGGGCACGGTCACGCTCTTAACGTTCTTGATGATGTTGCCCGAGCATGCAACATCCATATGATCGGGTTCGCAACCGAGCGTCTGACTCGCCAGCGCCGCTGCATAGGCAACGGCAATGGGCTCGGTGCAGCCGAGTGCACAGACAAGTTCGCGGTTCAAAACATCGCAAAACGCGGCATCACGGATGGAATCGGTAGGCATAGGTATCTCCTGCTTGCATAACGGGCTAGGCTCTCAAAAAATGTTAGCTCCTTTATTTGATAACAATGCATCAAAAACCGCAACCATGGTTCCGGCGGACGGCGCTCAAGCGCAAACTGACGACATTCATTCACGAGAAGCCAGTCTTGTTGCCTGCTAAAGCGTTTGACCAAAAAACGCTCGAGCGTTTACGCAAAAGTCGCGCTATCATGCAGTCGAACGCGGTAAACACCTTTAGCATTTGCGCCGCACAGACCAGAGAGGAACCATCCATGAAGATCGGTATCGGTAACGACCACGCCGCCGTCGAGCTCAAGAACATCATCTCCGAGCACCTGAAGGAGCGCGGCTGCGAGGTCGTGAACTTTGGCACCGACACCTCCGAGAGCTTTGACTACCCCATCGCCGGCTACAAGGTGGGTAAGGCCGTTGCCAACGGCGACGTCGACCTGGGCATCCTCATCTGTGGCACCGGTGTCGGGATTAGCCTGGCTGCCAACAAGGTCGAGGGCGTACGCGCCGTCGTGTGCTCCGAGCCCTTCAGCGCCAAGCTCTCCCGCATGCACAACAATACCAACGTGCTCGCCTTTGGCGCCCGCGTCGTGGGCTCCGAGCTCGCCAAGATGATTGTCGACGAGTGGCTCGACGCCGAGTTTGAGGGCGGTCGTCACGAGCGTCGCGTTAACCTCCTCAACGAGATTGACCACACGCGCGGTCTCAAGGTCGTCGACGAGGCCTAAACAACTCAGTGCCACAAGCTAACAGCAGGGGCCCGCTCGGAACTCATGTCCGAACGGGCCC
>UQJA01000077.1 GCA_900541285.1 uncultured Collinsella sp. | reverse complement strand
CGGCGCATCCGAACTAGAAAGTGTCAGCCAGTTTTTCCATATCCTAGGTTCGGTTGACCAGCAGCGCGGATGCTGCGAGGTCTCCGATGGAAAATATGAAATCACACTCTACACCTCCTGCTGCAATGCGGATAAGGGGATTTACTACTACACGACATATGAAAACCATCAGATCACGGCAGTGGATATGAACCGGGAGAACCTGGACGGGGAGACGCTTTCGCGTTTTCCGCTGGTGCAGGGGGAGCAGATTCGATGGGAGAACTGATCTTCTCTGCTTCCAGCTTGCTCCATCCTCGTTGCAAAAACTGACAATATCGGTACCGGAGAGACAACATTTCTCTTCCCATTCGCCTTGTTTTCTAGTATACTGATAAATATGCATCTGAAATCACTGGAAATTGTCCGTTTGAGGAAGATTGTCCATTACCGCATATCAATATCATTTGGAGGATTTTAAAATGTCTGAAATCACAGGACGCAACGTCGGCAAAACCTGCCGCACACATTACAGAGGTACTTTTAACGATGGCACACAGTTCGATTCTTCCTACGATCGCGGCGAACCGCTGGAGTTTGTCTGCGGCGCCGGTCAGATGATCAAGGGCTTCGACGCCGCTGTTGTCGACATGCAGGTGGGCGAGAAGAAGACCGTGCACATTCCTGCTGCCGATGCCTACGGCGAGCGCAATCCCGAGATGGTTATTACCTTCCCGGCCGAACAGGTTCCCAACATCGAGCAGATCGAGAAGGGCATGAAGCTTTTCCTGTCCACGCCGAGCGGTATGCCCGTCCCCGCCGTGGTCATTGACGTAACGCCCGAGGCCGTGACGCTCGACGCCAACCACGAGTTGGCCGGCAAGGACCTCAACTTTGATATCGAGCTCGTCGAGGTCGAGGGTTAGAGTATGCCTGAACGCTTGGTTTCGACGACATGCTTGGGAAATCTCAACGATCCGTCCTATGAACTCCTGCTTCGCCGGAAGTTGGGCGGCGTCTTTGAAGTTGACGAGCTGCTGCTCGATTGGGACCAGGCTGATGTATGCGCGCTTGTGGGCGTGACGGAGCTGGGGCGCACGGTCGATGTTCGGCTGGATGCTGCCGACGGCGGTCGTTTTACCGACGGCGACGTGCTCGCCATCGACCGTTCGGGCATGGTGCCCGTGGCGGTTGTCGTGCGCCTGCGCAGTGCCGAGGTTTATTTGGTCGAAGTTGACCGCATGGACCCGATTGCGCTCGCGCATGCGTGCTGGGAGATCGGCAATATGCACGCGCCGCTTTTCCGAGGCGATTCGGACGAGTATACCGTGCGCATGTATACGCCGGTGCAGCCTGTTTTGGGCCGCATGCTCCGGGGCGTCGAGGGCGTTCGGCTCTCGGTGGTTACCCGTGAACTCGATGCGGACCGGCGCTTTGCGTCGAGTGCGGCGGATGCCGTCGTGAGCATGGCTCCAGACTTTGCGATCGTAAAAAAGGCGCGCGGTTAACGTGCGTATGAGTAAGACGGACTTTGAGAGGCAGCTATTCAAAGTCCGTCTTACTGTTGATGAGGTGCTTTGGGGGAAAGCATATGGGTCTTGAGGGAATCAAGCTGATTGCATGCGATTTGGACGGCACGTTGCTGCATCCGGGGGAGCACGAGCCGCGTTCCGAGGCCTTTGAGCTCATCGATGAACTGCATCGTCGCGGCATCGTGTTTATGCCGGCGAGCGGTCGTCAATATGCGAGCTTGCGCTACCTGTTTGCCCCGGTGGCCGATGAGCTCGCCTATGTATGCGAAAACGGAGCCCTAGTGATGAACGAGGGGCGTGCCGTTGTCAAGCGTTCCATGGAGCGTAGCCTTGCTATGGATATCGCGAATGTCGTGGTTGCGTATCCCCATGCCGACGTGACCCTTTCGTGTGAGGGACACCTCTACACCATGAGCGGCAACGATGCGTTCGTCGACCATTTGCGCTATGAGGTCCACTGCGATGTGGCGGTGGTCGACCGTCCTGAGGACATCGACGAGGACGTCATTAAGATTGCCTTCCAGACGCCCGAGGTGGATCAGCCGGCGGCCCTGGAGTATTTTGAGCGCCTCTTTAGCGACCGTGTCGACGTGATGACGTCGGGAACCGAGTGGACAGACTTTATCGGCTTTGGTTCGGGCAAGGGTTCCGCGCTTGCCGATTACGGTCGTGCCCTGGGAATTTCGCCCGACGAGATGATGGCGTTTGGCGATAACGAAAACGACCGCGACATGCTCAACGTCGTGGGCCATCCTTATCTAATGGAGAGCTGCAATCCCTCTATGCGTGGCATCAACGACCGCGTCCGCTACGTGCGCACGGTCGAAGAAGAACTGCGCCGCCTGCTCGCCGAGTAGATATATGTGGCATGCCTAGGAATCTCTTTTTGCTGCAGAGTGCAGAAAGGTGGATTTTAAGGCATGTCCCGAACATCTACCGGCAGTCGGGGCAGAGACCCTCGAAGATGGTGTAGTGCGACGTGACGTGCCAGCCGATTTGCTCGGATGCCTTGGCGTCGAGTTGGGCATCGAAGGGGAGCGGTACGTCGATGACGCGGCTGCACGAGGTGCAGATGATATGCGCATGCGGCTCGATCGTGCGATCGAAGCGGCTGCCGCCCGGCGTCTTGATGGAGAGAATCTCGCCGGCGTCGGCCAAGAGATTGAGGTTGCGGTAGACCGTGCCGCGGCTGATTTTGTCATCCTGCGCGCGCACGACGTTGTAGATTTCGTCGGCGGTGGGATGGTTATAGCTTTGGCGCACGGCGTCAAGAACCAGCTTTCGCTGCCTGGTATTCCTTCTTTGCACCGCCATGCGCCTCGCCTCTTTTCTATCAACGGTCGTAGGTAAATGATACCGTATTTAGCACACAATACTAATAACGAGGCGTGAAACCGTCTTCATTGGCAAGTGGGGCTCGGGCCTGGGCGTCTACGAGGCGAAAACGCGTCCCCATACGCTCGTAGGAGGCATGAAGCGCCTCGAGATGAGATAGGATATTTGCCGGAGCCCCCTGTATCTCCATCTCGACTGAGCCGTCTTCCATGTTACGCACCCAGCCGGTGAGCGCGCGTGCCTGCGCGAGGTTGGTGTTGGTAAAGCGAAAGCCAACGCCCTGGACTTGCCCCGCCCAGCGCAGGAAATAGCGCAGGGGAGTGTCTTGAGTGGCCTCGTCGCTTGCGAGCACAGTAAGCCTGCGGCGCAGCTCGAGCTCGACGTTTGATGGTTTTTGAGGCTCTCGACTGCCGCCGGTGACGCTGGAGAAGAACGTATCGAAGAGACCCATAGCTATGCCTGCTTGCCTGCGTCGGCTGGGAAGGTTATGCCGGCCTGCTGGCGCACGGCATCCATGATGCGCAGTGAGACGAGTGTGACATCGCGGTAGTGGCCAAGCTCGTGGCGTCCCGCCGGGGTCTCCCAAATCTCTTCCTTAACGTTATCGATGCCGCCGATGGCGGTGATAAAGTCTGTGAGTTCGTATTCCATAGTGTTGCTCGATTTGGGCAGGTCGAGCACGCGGCCGTTGTCGCCCTGTTCGCGCGGTGCCTCGGTCGCTGAGCCGCGTACGACATCGCCGCGATAGTCGATGCGGACGTTGCGGGGCGTGGACAGATGGTCGATCTGGATAGTGCCACGCTCGCCTTCGATCTGCGAGGGCAGCAGGTCATTCGTAATTTTGGAGTGCGCGAGCTCGACGGAGATGCGGCCTCCGCCATAGCTGGCGAGGATGGAACCGCAGCCGTCGATGGGGCCGTGCGTGAGCTGTCGCGTGGTGGGGTCGAGCAGAGTAGTCATGCTCGTAAGGCCGGAGGGCATGCCGAAAATCTCGACCATGGGCTCGACGGCGTAGACGCCAATGTCCATGAGGGAACCCGATGCCATATTGCAGTCGAAGATATTGGTGGCGCGTCCCGCGAGAATCTCGTTGTAGCGCGAGGAATATTTGCCAAAGCGCAATGAGGCGCGGCGGATGGGGGCGATCTCGCCCAGGGCATCCTCGATGGCGTGGAAGGCAGGATCGTGGAGGGGACGCATGGCCTCGAGGGCCACGACACCTGCTGCCTCGGCAGCGCGGAAGACTTCCAGCGCCTGTGCTTCGGTGGCGCAGAAGGGCTTCTCGACGATGACATGCTTGCCACCGGCGATGCAGGCAAGGGCCTGCTCGTGGTGAAGTGCGTTAGGGCTGCCAACATAGACGGCGTCGACGTCGGCGGCGGACGCGAGCTCATCAAGTGCGGTGAAGTTGCGTTCGCCGCCGTGTTCGGCGGTAAAGGCTGCACCGCGCTCGGCATTGCGCGAGAGCGTGCCTACGAATGCAGCCTGGTCGTTGGCACCGACGACTTGGATAAAGTCGTCGGTGATCATGGATGTGCCGATGGTCGCGATGCGCAGCATACGTCCCCCTTGCGTTGTTTGGTCTACAGGATGAGTGTAGCGCGTGGGGATATAAAGCTGCGCGAAAACGCTATTACAGGTCGCTCTCGTTAAAGCCGGTGTCGATATCGAGGTTGCTGCCGTCGGCCGCCGTGGTGGCGAGCTCATCGCAGCGCTCGTTGAGCTCGTGTCCGGCGTGACCCTTAACCCAGATGAACTCCACCTTATGCTTGCTTTTGGCGGCAAGCAGGCGCTCCCACAGGTCGCGGTTCTTAACGGGCTGCTTGTTGGCAGTTTTCCACCCGCGCTTTTTCCAGCCGTCGATCCAGTGTTTATTGAAAGCGTTGACGACGTACTGTGAATCGGAATGGACCTCGACCTCGCAGGGGCGGTTGAGCGCCTCGAGCGCCACGATGACCGCCATGAGTTCCATGCGGTTGTTGGTAGTCTTGGCGTAGCCGCGTGAAAGCTCGGAGGTGAAGGTCTTGCCGGCGGGGTTGGTGTATTTAAGTACGGCGCCGTAGCCGCCGCGTCCCGGATTTGATCGGGCCGAGCCGTCGGTGTAGATGATGACCTTCACATGGTTCCTTTCGTTGGGTACGTTTCGTGTGAGTGACCATTGTAGCGCCATGCCCGCCGGGGGCTAGCAATCTACGATTTCTACCCCGTCTTCCGACAGTTAGTTGGCATGGATGATGCGGTTGAGCTCGTCGAGGTATTGCTGCAAGAGGGGAGAGGGCTTGCGCTCGTCGTGCATGATATAGCCTACGTGCATCGTTGAGGCGTCTGCTAACGGGATCGATGCCATACCCCATTGCATTTCATTGGAGAGGACACCGGTCGACAGGGTGTAGCCGTTCGACGTGATAAGTAAGTTAGTAAGTGTTCCGCGGTCCGAGATTCGTATGTTGCGGTCGCAAGGGATATAGCTAAAAGGTTCCTCGGCGTAATAGAAGGAGTTTGAGGTTCCCTGCTCAAAGCTGTAGCGCGTATATGGTGTGAGGTCGGCAAGGGACAGCTGCGGGCGGCGGGCAAGCGGGTGGCGCTCGCTAACGAAGACGTGGACCGTCGCGTCGAATAGGGGATGGAAGCTCGCGCGCGCATCGGCAAAAGCCTTCTGCAGAACGCGGGCGTTAAAGTCGTCCAGATAGAGGATGCCGATGTCGCTGCGAAATGCGCGGACGTCATCGATGATCTGCGATGTGGTGGTCTCGCGCATGATGAACTCGAACTTGCTGTCGCGGCAGCGCTCGACTACGTTGACAAAGGCCTCGACCGAAAAGGCGTAGTGCTGGGCGGAAATGGCGAGGCGGGCTTGCGGGGTACCGCCGTCCTCGTAGCGGGCCTCGAGCATGTCGGCCTGCTCTACGACCTGGCGTGCATAACCCAAAAGCTCGGTGCCGTCGTTGGTGAGCGTGACGCCGCGGCTGGAGCGCGTAAAGATCTCCAGATTGAGTTCCTGTTCCAGGCTTTTGACGGCGTTTGAGATGTTGGACTGAGCGGTATAGAGGCGCTGAGCTGCGGCGTTAATTGAGCCGGATTCTGCCACGGCGATAAGAAAGCGAAGCTGCTGGAGGGTCATCGGCGCCCGTCCTTTCGATAGCTATCTAAAAAACCGATAACAGGTTAGCGTTTTTAAGTGATTGACCGAGGGAAACAATGCTCGTACTATTCAAAACACACAAAGGCGGTAGGTAATTAAGCCAACCACGGAACCGGGATGCGAAAGGAGGCCCGCATATGAATTGCTTACCAAGACGAATGCCGGGCTCCTGTTTGCGCCCGTCGGCGTGATCAGGAGACAGCGACTTACTTCTCTTTTTTTATTTACTTTTGTTCGATCAAGGAGATCATCATGAGCCAGTTCATCAACAACCCCGAGCACACCTTTGGTTTCGATACCCTGCAGCTTCACGTTGGCCAGGAGAGCGCCGATCCCGCATCCGACTCCCGCGCCGTGCCTATCTACCAGACCACGAGCTATGTGTTCCGCAATTCCCAGCACGCCGCCGACCGCTTTGGTCTTGCCGACGCCGGCAACATCTACGGCCGTCTGACCAACTCCACCCAGGGCGTCTTCGAGGACCGTATCGCCGCACTCGAGGGTGGCGTGGCAGGTCTTGCCGTCGCCTCCGGTGCCGCTGCCATCACCTATACCCTGCAGGCTCTCGCCCAGGCCGGTGACCACGTGGTCGCCCAGAAGACCATCTACGGCGGTTCCTACAACCTGCTGGAGCATACGCTCTCCCAGTTTGGCGTCGAGACCACGTTTGTCGATGCCCATAACCTGGAAGAGGTTGAGGGTGCCATCAGGGACAACACCACGGTCATCTATCTCGAGACGCTCGGCAACCCCAACTCCGACATCCCCAACATCGACGCCATCTCCGAGATCGCCAAGAAGCACGGTCTGCCGGTTGTCGTCGACAACACCTTCGGCACCCCGTATCTGTTCCGTCCGCTGGAGCATGGTGCCAACATCGTCGTTCACTCCGCAACCAAGTTCATCGGCGGCCACGGCACCTCGCTGGGCGGTGTGATCGTCGACGGCGGTAACTTCGATTGGAAGGCGAGCGGCAAGTATGCGCAGATCGCCGAGCCCAACCCCTCCTACCATGGCGTCTCGTTTGCCGAGGCTGCCGGTCCCGCCGCCTTCGCAACCTATGTCCGCGCTATCTTGCTGCGTGACGAGGGCGCCTGCATCAGCCCGTTCAACGCCTGGATCCTGCTCCAGGGCACCGAGACTCTGTCGCTGCGCGTTGACCGTCATGTCGAGAACACCAAGAAGGTCGTTGAGTTCCTGGCTGGTGACAGCCATGTCGCCAAGGTGAACCACCCGAGCCTGTCTGAGCACCCCGATCACGAGCTCTATCAGAAGTACTTCCCCAACGGCGGTGCCTCGATCTTTACCTTTGAGATTAAGGGTGGCCAGGAGGCCGCCTGGAAGTTCATCGATCATCTGCAGGTGTTCTCGCTGCTCGCCAACGTGGCCGACGTCAAGTCGCTCGTCGTGCACCCGGCTACCACCACGCACTCCCAGCTCTCTGCCGAGGAGCTCGCCGAGCAGAACATCACGCCCTCCACGATCCGTCTTTCCATCGGTACCGAGAACGCCGAGGATATCATTTGGGATCTGAAGCAGGCCTTCGCCGCGCTGGACGAGTAAGGCGACTTGTGCAAGGACCCCTTGCGACTCGATAGGTATAACTGCATAAAATGCCTGCTCAAGGCGCCTGTGCGAACAATGGTTGCACAGGCGCCTTTTTTGCATAGAGCGGGTGCAAAAACAGGGTTTTTGACACGCTTTATGCATTTGAGTTGTGGAAAACTCCTGTTGAGAGGATGTGAGTTTTACGCAATTGACGTGCGCCTTTTGAGTAAAACCGCAGGTCGCGATTTGCTCGGGGTACTATGCAGCGCGATCGAATCACACGCAGCTCAAACGCAGCAAAAACGCACTACGGAGGTTTCCAGCTACATGAGGATCGATTCACGAAAACCGAAAGCCGCCGCCCTTTCCGCCGCTCTGACCGTGGCACTTTTGGCGGGCGCCGGTGCAACTGATGCCCACGCCGCAACACTGTCCGATACGGTTGGATCTACGCCGTCCGAGACGACGCTGGTACAGCCCGTTGACTATCGCGGCGATGGTTATGGTTCCATGCAGGAGTGGAACGCCTCGATGGAGGCCAAGCGCGATTCCCTGGAGATGCGCGCTCAGATCATCATGAACATGTACGGTGACTATGCCACCGATGACGAGCGCGCTGTGCTGCAGGGTTGCATCGACGGCGCGGGTAGCCTGTTGACGATGGGGGAGGTCGACGCCAAGTCGACCGAGCTCGATGAGCTGCGCACTGCGCTTGAGGATGCCAAGCGCGAAGCGCTCGAGGCGCAGCCGGGAGAACAGACGATTTCCGTCTCGCAGAGCAAATCGGCTTATGAGGGCCTGTTTATCTATACCGGCACATTTGAAGACTTAACTCCGGACAAGGACACACCCGTTTACGCTGTCCTGGGCGGCGTTTGCTATGAGGCATGCCCCACCGAAGCGGGGTTCCAGCTTCTGACCCCGGCGGGAAGCGGTCTATCCCTGCTCGTCTGCATGGACGGCGTTTATCAGTGCCTGCAGGCCACGATTGAATAACCCGGCAGCGCAGCGGCACAAGAAGGTTTTTTATTCGTAAAATCGAACAAATTTTCTAATAGCACTTGCATCCTTTCCAAATTCGGTGGTATGATAGGAGCATAAAACCGAAGGGAGGCTGGGCGTGTGGCAGAACGGGCGTATCTTGCAATCGATCTGAAATCCTTTTATGCGTCGGTGGAATGCGCGGCGCGGGGACTGGATCCGTTAAAAACAAACCTTGTTGTGGCGGATGCGGCGCGGACAGAGAAGACGATCTGCCTGGCTGTCTCGCCGTCTTTGAAGGCATATGGAATCGCAGGCCGGGCGCGGCTGTTTGAGGTAGTGCAGCGAGTTTCCGAGATAAACGCCATGCGGCGGGAGCGCGCGCCGGGAAGATGCCTGCACGGCCGGAGTGACAACGCAGAGGAACTCGCCGCGCACCCGGAATTGGAACTTTCCTTTATCACTGCGCCGCCGCAGATGGCAAAATATATGCAGATTTCTGCACAGATCTATCAGATCTACCTCAAATACTTTGCGCCGGAGGATATACACGTCTATTCCATCGACGAGGTCTTTATCGATGCGGCGCCATATCTAAGCACCTACGGCCAGACGCCGCAGGAACTGGCGCGGACAGTCATTCTGGATGTTCTGCGCACAACCGGCATCACCGCAACCGCCGGGATCGGCACGAATCTGTATCTGGCCAAAGTCGCCATGGACATCGAGGCCAAGCATGTGGAGCCGGATGAAAACGGCGTGCGCGTCGCCTGCCTCACCGAGCGCAGCTATCGTGAAACGCTCTGGCAGCACCGGCCGCTGACCGATTTCTGGCGCATCGGGCACGGGATTGCGAAAAAACTCGAGGCAAAGGGACTTTCCACAATGGGCGATATCGTCCGCTGCTCGCTTGGAAAACCGGATGAATTTTATAACGAAGAACTGTTGTACCGCATGTTCGGCGTGAATGCGGAACTGCTGATCGACCATGCGTGGGGCTGTGAGCCGTGTACGATTGCGGATATCAAGGCCTACCAGCCGCAGACGCACAGCATCAGTTCCGGGCAGGTGCTGCAATGCCCGTATGTGTTTGAAAAGGCCCGCCTTGTCGCACAGGAAATGGCAGACGCACTGGCGCTGGATC
>UQJA01000076.1 GCA_900541285.1 uncultured Collinsella sp. | reverse complement strand
TCAGGGAATTGTAATTGATGGTGAAGGTTCAAAGGTTATTTGCAAAGACTAATTTAAAATTCCAGTTTGCTGCACTCGTTCCTAGCAGGGTCCGGGGCAGGCACGCCCCAACAAGAAGCCGTCCCAAAGGGGCAAGAATGGAGACTGCGGACGATTTCTTGGACCGTTACGCGGCCCTTCCCAGCGCGGAGCGGAACTCGGCCGGCGTGCGGCCACCGAGCGCATCGCTGCGCCTCTCCGTATTGTATCGGCCGATCCAGCCCCCCCGAGCTCCTCGATGAAGCGGGCGGGGGTCCATTCCGACCAGTCCCTGCCGTGCCAGAACTCCTTCTTGAGCAGGCCGAAGAAGCCCTCCATCGCCGCGTTGTCCGGGCTGCAGCCCTTGGCGGACTGGATTGGCTACACTGATGTGGACAGTTCCGGGAGGGGCGCAAGAGACGGGAGGGCCGTGTACGCGTTCCTGCGCGAGGGCCGCGGGGAGGGACTGCCTGGGTACGGCGCCTGTTAACTCGGTCTACGTCTTTGATGACCGGGTCGTACTCAATATCAACTTCACGGATGATGCCAAAACGGTCACCCGTGAGGAAGTGTTCGGTTCGAGTGCTGTGGACAATGTTCCAACATGCTGGGATCGAACTCACTAGCCGGAATCACGCGGTACCCGTGACGCAGCAGCAGGTCGACGAAAACACCGTTGCCCGCGGTGAGCGTACCGCTGAAGGATCCGTCGTAGATATGGCCCACGCCGCACGACGGACTGCGATCCTGCAAAATGCACGCAGCGATCTCGGACGGGCCGCCCGCCTGCTCGCACATATCGAGCGCACGTTGAGCGCCCAGGCGAAACTCACGATCAACCGAGGCGCCCTCGCAGGTACGGACCTCGCCATTCACAATCTCGGACGGCTTGCGCGGCGTGGGCAGGCCGCCAAAGACCTCGGGGCACACCAACAAGACCTCAGTCCCCGTGCGTTCGCAGGCCTCGACCAACGCGCGATGATAGTTGTCGAGCCCGTTATACTTGCAGCTCTCGCCCATCAAGCAGGCGCTCACCACGATCTTCATTTCCATCCCTCTCAAGCAAAACGCCCCATTTGAGAAAGCTGCTCAAATGGGGCGTCGGCGTCTACTGGCTCGGCCGCGGCTTTACTGTTGCTTGGGCATCAGCGGGTTTTCGCGCGTGAGGAGGTTCATAAACTCCTCACCCGTGATCGTCTCCTTCTTGTACAGATAACGAGCCAGCTCGTGGAGCTTGAACTTGTTCTCCTTCAGGATCTGCAGGGCGCGATCATGCGCGTCCTCGATCAGCTTGGCGACAATCGCATCCACGCGCTCGGCCGTACCCGGGGCGCAAGTGAGCGACGTGTCCTGGTTGAGGTACGCATTCTGAACGGTACCGAGCGCCATCATGCCAAACTCATCGGACATACCAAAGCGCGTCACCATGTTACGGGCGAGTTTGGTGGCCTGCTCGATATCGTTGGCGGCGCCGGTCGTCATCTCGCCAAAGATGAGCTCCTCGGCTGCGCGGCCACCGCAGTAGACGGCGAGCTTGTCCAGGACCTCCTGGCGCGTGGTCAGGAAGCGCTCATCCTCCTCGACCTGCATGGTGTAGCCCAGAGCACCGCTTGTGCGCGGCACAATGGTGATCTTCGTGACCGGCGCGGAACCCTTTTGGCGGGCAGCAACGATGGCATGGCCGATCTCGTGGTAGGACACAACCTGCTTCTCATGGTCGGACAGCACCGTAGATTTACGCTGCTGGCCGGCGATGACGACCTCCACCGACTCCTCAAAGTCGTCCTGCGTGGCGCGTTTGCGACCCTCGCGGACGGCGCGCAGGGCGCCCTCGTTGATGATGTTGGCCAGGTCGGCGCCCGAGGCACCGGGCGTGGCGCGGGCAATCGCGGTCAGATCGATCGGCGGCTCGGTCTTCACACTCTTGGCGTGGAGCTCGAGGATGTTCTTACGTCCGGTCAGGTCGGGCAGCTCAACGGGGATGCGGCGGTCAAAACGACCGGGGCGCAGCAGGGCGGGATCGAGGCTGTCGGGACGGTTTGTTGCGGCAAGGACAACGATACCCTTGTGGTTATCGAAGCCATCCATCTCGGTCAGCAACTGATTGAGCGTCTGCTCGCGCTCGTCGTTGCCGCTAAAGCCGCCGCCATCGCGCTTCTTACCAATGGTATCGATCTCGTCGATAAAGACGATACACGGGGCCTTTTCCTTGGCCTGCTTAAACAGGTCACGAACCTTTGCAGCGCCGCGACCAACAAACATCTCAACGAACTCAGAGCCCGAAATGCTAAAGAACGGAACACCGGCCTCGCCGGCAACAGCCTTGGCAAGCAGGGTCTTACCGGTACCCGGAGGACCAACAAGGAGAGCACCGCGCGGCAGCTTGGCGCCGATCTCCTCGTAGCGCTGCGGTTTCTCTAGAAAGTCGACGACCTCCTTGAGAGACTCCTTGGCCTCTTCCTGGCCGGCGACATCCTTAAAGGTAACGCCCACGTCCTTGGAGGCGATCACGCGCGCGCCGGACTTACCCAGTCCGCCGCCGCCAAAACCGCCGCCGCCAAAGTTCATCGACGGGCCGTCATCGCCCATAGCCTTCTTCATGCGGCGGTTGAGCCACCAACCGATGAGGAAGAAAATCGCCATAGGAAGAATGAGTGTGAGCAGGTAATAGGTCATCAAACCCGAGTTTTTATCGGGAACGACCGACTCCAGCGAAGCGCCAGACTCAAGCACGCGATCGGTAAAGCCCGCATCGTTCGGCACACCGGTCGTCTTATAGGCGATGTTCTCGTCCTCGCCCTTCTTGGTGTAATAAATCGAGTAATCGTCCGTGTTGTACTCGACCTTGTCGACACTCTTCTTATCGAGCGCTTTGACAAACGTCGAGTAATCGGTCTTCGTAATCTGCTGCGTGTGACCGATGTTAGGGAACAGAACGGTCGAGAGCACGAGGTAGACGACGAAGGCGATGAGCACGTAGAGGATCATATTCCGTCTACGTTTGTTGTCATCCATCTCCATCTGCTTGAACTCCATCTACTGGGGTTGATAATGCTAACTAGAATACCCAACCCGGCCGGCGATAAACCGACGCCGGGCACGAAAGGATAGAGATGGCATCACTGGAAGTCGGCAAGGTTCAAATCTATACGGGCAACTGATCGCGATGAAACCCGACACCACAGAGCTCATACTGACCGGCCGCGGCCTGCTGCCCCTCGCGGACCTCGCCGACCTGGTCACAGAAATGCGCCCCGTCAAACACTACTTCGACGAAGGCCTCCTGGCCCGCCAAGGCATTAAATACTAATGAAACCGAAGGGGACGGAGGAAAACGGATCATCGACATCACGACGGAGAGCAATGATCCGTTTTCCTCCGCCCCAAGGGATCATTAGGCGATGGCGCGGCCTAGCCAGTTGCCGCTGTGGTGGTAGATGGTGAACATCGTGGCCGTAATGAGCCAGGTTACGGGGTAGACCAGCAGTAGATGCTCGAGCGACGGATCGAAGGGCATGATCGCAAACACCCAAATCACCCTCAAGACAACGGTGCCAAAGATGGTGAGCATCATAGGCTGCAGACTCACGCCGGCGCCGCGAATGGAGCCCGACGCGTTTTCGATAATCGAGAAGATCGCGTAGAACGGCGCGATAAAGTGAAGAATCGTCGTGGTGTACGCCGAAATCGAAGCATCGTCGACAAACAAACGCGACAGCGGACCCGAGAACACCAGCAGCACGGCAGACAGGCCACCAATGAGCATAAACGACAGCACGAGCGACGTATGGTAGCCCTTGCGCATGCGCTCGTAATTGCGCGCGCCAAAGTTCTGCGCCGAGAAGGTAGTGATCGATACGCCGAGCGCCTCGGTCACCATCCAGATAATGCCATCCAGGCGCCCAGATAGACCCCAAGCAGTCGTGACATCGGCGCCAAACGAATTAACCGACACCTGGATCAACACGTTCGAGATCGAATAGGCAGCCGATTGAAAACCGAGTGGCAGACCACACGAGATCATACTCTTGCAAATACCGCGATCGATGCCGAGCTTAGACAGCGAAAGACGCCATGCACCCGGAGCGCGCATCATGCGAAACACGATCATCGTTGCATTGGAGCAAATGGTCAGCGCCACTGCGATGCCGCAGCCCAGCGCCTCCATATGCAACACAGCGACAAAGATGATATCCAGCACCACGTTAACCAGGCAGCCAGAGGCAATGATCACGGCAGGCCCGCGCGTGTCGCCCACGGCGCGCAGCAGTGCCGTTCCCATATTGAGCAGCAGTGCCGCAACCATCGCGGCAAAATAACAGCGAGCATAGGCCACGCCCTCGGCCAATAGTTCATGCGGCGTGTTCATAAGCACCAGCATGGGCTCAACGAACACTATGCCAAGAATCGAGAAAACGATACCGCCCACCAGCGCAAGCGTCATGGCCGTATGGACCGAACGACTCAGTCGCTCATCATCGTGCTGGCCAAAATACTGACCGGTAATAACGGCACAGCCAGCACCCACACCGACGCAAAAACCAATGCAGAGCTCCGTAAGCACCATCGTGGCCTGAATGCCACCCAGTGCGAGCTTGCCGCCAAACTGACCGACGATATACGTACCGATAAGCGTGTAGGCCTGCTGAAAAAACGAACTAAAGAAGATGGGAACGCACAGCGAAAGCAGCTGCTGCCAAATGACACCCTGCGTTACATCGATAGCCGTAGATTTCTTAGCCACACGCCCTCCCCACACGCATACGTCAAACAACAAAACAGCAATTTAAAACCAAAGCCAAAACCAGCTTAGCACCGACTGGCGGCGACCGAAACACCCCGAATCAGAGCCTGGTGCGAAATATCTGCCTAGTGATACAAACCCGGCTGGTAGTGATACTCATTGCTCACGTGCGGGCACAGCTGCCAAAAGGCGACGGCGCTCGCCGCGGCCACGTTGAGCGAATCGACCCCGTGCGCCATCGGAATGCGCACGGCGCGGTCACAGCCCTCAATGGTCTTGACGCCCAAGCCGGCACCCTCGGTACCCATAAAGATCGCTAGGCGGTCTATCTCCTGCAGCACGGGGTCGTCCAGCGACACCGAATCATCCGTCAACGCCATGGCGGCACACGAAAAGCCGGCATCGTGGAGCGCCGCCAGCCCATCATGCGGCCACACGCGCGCCTCGCTGCCAATGCGCGTCCACGGCACCTGGAACACCGTGCCCATGCTCACGCGGGCCGAGCGGCGGTACAGCGGATCACAACAAGTGGGGCTCACCAGAATACCGTCGACATTAAGCGCGGCGGCCGAGCGGAAAATCGCACCGACGTTGGTGTGGTCGACAATGCCCTCAAGCACGCACACGCGCACCGGACGATCTCCCGCCGCCTCGACGACGCCGCCCAAGAACTCATCAACCGGAATCTGACGCGGGCGACGGAACGCCGCCAGCGCGCCGCGCGTCACGTTAAAGCCCGTCAACTGCTCCATAAGCTCCATCGAGGCCACGAACACAGGAACCGGACCCGCGCCCTCGCGCACAACCAGGCGCTCGAACAACGGCATCATCTGGTCGAGCCAGCGTTCACCCAACAGAAAGCTCACCGGCTGATATCCGGCACGCACCGCGCGCTCGATAACCTTGGCGCTCTCGGCGATAAAGATGCCCTTTTGCGGCTCCAGCACGCAGCGCAGCTCGCGCTCGGTCAGTCGCACGTAGGCATCGAGCCGCTCGTCCTCGAGCGAATCGATTCGCAGCACCTCAATGGCATCAGTCATAGTAGCCAGCCCGCACCCTTCTTTACAGCATATCTATACCAAACGAGGCGACGCAAAGCGCCGCCCCATGCATTCAATCAAACCGATGATACCGTTCACGCCAGACGATTTACGCCTCAATGCGACGATACGTCACGAACTCATAATCGACGCCCTCGTCACCCTCACCGGCGGCAATCGTCGCGACCCCGCTACGCTGCGCAATCTCCCACGCAGGATCGGCTTCCAAATCGGGAAAGTACGTATCCACGACATGGACGCAGTGGTTATGCGTGACCTCGGCCTCGGCGCAATACGGCAGAAACTGCCGATACACATCGCCGCCACCGATCACCCAGGCAACGGGCTCATCGGCAACCGCAGTGAGCGCCTCGTCGATGCTATGCACCACGTCGACGCCCTCAGGCGCAAAATCCTTGTCGCGCGTGAGCACGATATTGCGGCGGTTCTTGAGCGGACGCCCGCCGGGAAAACTCAGCAAGGTCTTGCGCCCCATAATGACCGGGTAACCTTTGGTGCACGCCACAAAATGGCGCATATCGGCGCGATTGGACACGACCATATCGCCCTCGCAGCCAATGCCCCAGTCTTCACACACGGCAACGATGGCAGAAAGCTTACACGTCATGCCCGCCACCTACACCGCGATGGGAATGTTCTTGACCTGCGGACCGTGCTCATAGCCCTCGACGATGAGGTCGTCGGTCGTAAACGCATAGAAGTCATGCACGTCGGGATTCAGCGTTACCTTAGGCGCCGCAAACTGCGGACGCTCAATAAGCTCGCGGACGATATCGACGTGACGGTCGTAAATGTGGGCATCGGCAATCACATGCAGCAGCTCACCGGGAATCATATCGACCGACTGTGCGACCATCATCAGCAAGATGGCGTACTGGCACACATTCCAGTTATTCGCGGCCAAAATGTCCTGACTGCGCTGGTTGAGAATCATGTTGAGTGTGGGCTTATCGTCCTGCGGGCGCTGCGTGACGTTATAAGTCACGCTGTAGGCGCACGGATACAGGTGCATCTCGGAAAGGTCGCTAAACACGTACGTGTTGGTCATGATGCGGCGGCTGTACGGCGTATGCTTAAGGTCGTACAGTACGCGGTCCATCTGGTCGAAATCGCCCTCGGCATAATGGCTTTTCTGGCCAATTTGGTACCCGTAGGCCTTGCCAATGGAGCCGGTCTCGTCGGCCCACTCGTCCCAAATATGGCTGTTGAGGTCATGGACGTTATTAGACTTCTTTTGATAGATCCACAGGATCTCGTCCATCGCAGACTTAAGAGCCGTGCGGCGCAGCGTAAGCGCAGGGAACTCCTCGCGCAGGTCGTAGCGCGCCGTGACGCCAAAGTTTTTAATGGTATAGGCAGGGGTGCCGTCCTCCCACACCGGGCGGACCTTTTGGCCCTCGGTGGTGGTGCCATGGTCCAAGATATCGCGGCACATGGTTACAAACTGTTGATCAGCTTTGGTCATTGACCCTCCTGTCAGTCGCCTACAAGCGAGATTCATTGTAGCCCAGGCGCACGCGGCCCCACAGCACAAACATAAGCCCTCATTTTCTGACATATGCCAGAAATTCATTGCGCAAATCTGCACGTTCGCTATTCTATTGTTGACATATGTCAGATAAGGAGTGCGCATGGCAGGAAGACGCGAGAAACTGCGCCACGTCGGGATCATCCCCGAATATCGCGGTTTTACCCCCGATGGCCTGGCGAGCGGCGATGCCATCGATATGACAGTCGACGAGCTCGAGGTGCTGCGCCTGTGCGACTTGGAAGGCCTTAACCAAGAGGCAGTCGCCCAACACATGGGCATTGCCCGCACCACGGTGGCGGCAATCTGCAGCCGCGCGCATCGCAAGGTGGCAAACGCGTTGGTCAATGGACGGGCGATTGTCATCGAGGGCGGCAATATCGCGTACTCCCCCATCGCCACGACGACGGCCGCATGGCCAGCAAAGGAGGTCGGCACCATGAGGGTGGCAACGACGTACGACAACGGCAACATCTTTATGCACTTTGGCCGCAGCGAGCAGTTCAAGATCTACGACATCCAGGATGGCAAGGTGCTCAACGAGCAGGTCGTAGGCACCGGTGGCACCGGCCACGGCGCCTTGGCGGGCCTGCTTGCCAACGGTGGCGTTGACACGCTCATTTGCGGCGGTATCGGCGGCGGCGCCGTGCGCACCTTCCAGTTCTTTTCCGCAGAAGAACTTATAAGCAGCTGTTAGCGTGCGCGGATAGAGTTTGCAGAAGATGTTGTACGCATCGATCACCCGGCGTCCCTCCACCTTGAAGTCGAATCCGGCCCGTTTGAATTCCGCTTCAAGCATGGGAATGTCGAAGCCGGTGATGTTGTATCCGGCCAGATCGCAGTCTTCCAGGTAGCGGTAGAGTTTGTCGGCGATGACCAGAAAAGTGGGGCAGTCGGCGACATCGGCATTGGTGATGCCGTGAATCGCGGTGGCACCGGCCGGAATCGGCATCTCCGGATTGAGGCGGCGAACCGTGTTCTGGGTGCGTCCGTCCGGAAACACCTTGAGGACCGCCAGTTCGACAATCCGGTCGCGCTGCGGCACCACGCCGGTGCTTTCAATATCGAAAACGACCAGCGGCCGTTCCAGTTTCAGATCCTGCATCATGGATTCCTCTCCTTGCAGTCATGGGTTGCATTTGTTGGAATATACCACCGTTTCGATCGCATTGCAACGCGGACCGGCGAAAAAACGCCTCCTCTCCGGAGGGGGAGAAGAGGCGGAACCGTTTCCCGGTTGTTCCGAAAACGCGCGTGCACCGGAAGAAGGCTTCAGAGCAGACCAGCGGCTTCGTCGAGGCCGAAGCGGATGTTCATGCACTGAACCGCCTGGCCCGAGGCGCCCTTGGTCAGGTTGTCGATGCAACTGGTGACGATCACCTTGTTGGTGTGGGCGTCGAGATTGTAGCCGATCTCGCAGGTGTTGGTCATGAAGACATACTTGGTGTCGGCGCACCGTTTGGGGGGGAGCACCCGCACGAACTGCTCGTTTCCGTATGCCTTTTCGTATACTTCGCCGATCTTCTCGAGCGTGCAGCCGGGGGCGGCGTTCATGATGATCGTCGAGTTGATGCCGCGGTTCATCGGCGCGAGATGGGGGATGAAGTTGATCGCCATCTCGGCGACTCCCGCCGCGAACGCCATCTCCTGCTCGATCTCCGGCAGATGACGGTGCCCGACGACTCCGTAGGCCTTGAGGCTCTCGTTGCACTCCGGGAAGATGTAGGGCAGGTCGACCTTGCGGCCGGCTCCGGTCACGCCGGAGCAGCTCGATACGACGATCCCCTCGGTGGAGCCCAGTCCCGCCGCCAGCAGCGGCGCGGTCGGCAGGATCGAACTGGTCGGATAGCATCCGGCGCAGGCGACCAGATCGGCGGTGCGGAGCTGTTCGCGGTAGCGTTCCGGCAGGCCGTAGACCGCCTTGGCCAGCAGTTCCGGGGCCGGATGATCGACCTTGTAATACTCCTTGTATTTCGCGGCGCTCTTGAGCCGGAAGTCGGCTGAGATGTCGAACACCTTCACCCCGGCGTTGAGCAATGGAATCGCGTATTCGGTCGCCAGTCCGTGGGGAAGGGCGAGGATTGCCGCGTCACATTTCTTCGCCAGTTCGGCGGCATCGGGCGCGACGAAGTGGAGCGGCGCCCCGGTGAAGCGCGGGAAAACCGCGGAGACCGGTTCACCGGCGTTTTTACGAGAAGTGATCGCGACGATTTCGACGCCCGGGTGGCGCAGCAGAATGCGCAGAAGTTCCTCTCCGGCGTATCCGGAGGCGCCGAGAACGGCGACTTTGATCTTTTTCATTTCCAGCAGTCCTTCCTTGTGGAGGTGGTTGTTTTTCGGTAGTTTCCGCCGGAACAGATCCCGCGGG